>CAMGKS010000090.1 GCA_946056785.1 uncultured Clostridia bacterium | reverse complement strand
AGTTTTTAAAATTAAATAATGTTTTTTAAATAATGTTTTTTAAATAAAGTTTTAAATAACGTTTTCTAAATAGTTTTCATAAAAAATAAAGCGGATAATTTGTTGACTGCGAATAAATGTTAAGCATCGGCTTAAAATTTTTTGTAAAGCGGTTTGTTAAAGAAAATGATAGCGTTTGTGCAAAGAAAACGTCGTCGCGAATTATAAGCTATATCGATAACTATCCGAATTAAACAGCTCTTTATCTAAGTTTTAAACTAAATTCGTTTTGCATTTTGACTTTCACAAGCGTATGCTTACGTTTTAAACAAAAGCAAAAAAAATCTAATAGTAGACAAAAGCCGTCAAAAATAGTTCATATATTTTTTTGAAGCTGTGATAAAGTCTTGATATAAAAATAATCGAGGTATATTATGACAGATTTCGGCGGAGTGCAGTATGAAAAAATAGGAGAAACCGACGTTTATTTGGGGGAAAATATGGCGTCGATTTTGCCTACAATGATTCCGGAAGAAGCAAAAGCGGGACACGTTGCAGTCGTTTATTTCGACGATTTGGAAGGTATTGCCTTAAAACTTATGACCGAACTTAAAAAATCGAAAATAAATTTTTACGAATGTAAAATCAATTCAAATTTGACCTCGGACAAAACGTATAAGGACGTAATGCAGATTCCGGAATATTCACGATATTTAATCGGCGTCGGCACGGGGAAAACGGCGGCGCTTTGCAGTTACGTAGCAACGCTGTACAATATCGATTTTGCATTATTTGTTACCGCTCCGAGTAGCGACAGACTGCTTATGGGCAACGAAAAACTTAAGGACGCAAAAACAGCTAAACTTGTAGTCGCCGATATTGACGTGTTGGAAACATGTCCTAAACCGCTTTTGGCGGCAGGTTGGGGAATAGCCCTTGCCGAAAAACTGCGAATTTTTGAAAAGTGCGTCGCAACGAAAACAGACAATAAAAATCTTATTCAATGCAAAAACGGAGAAAGCATAATCGAAACTTTCGATAACGAGCTGAAAAAATTCTCAATCGAATTGTCGCCGAACGTTGACGAACTTTTTTGGTATATTGTATCTTTGTCCGAACGGAAGCGTAAGGAAAAATTTACGGGCGGCGTCGACACCTTTTGCGAAATTCTTGCATTGAGCGATAAATCACGCCATAGGGGCGAATATATGTTTGTGGCGGCTTACGTACTATGGGGATATTACATAAACTTTTTGAAACGTGACGCAGACGACGTTTTATTGCCGCCCGACAAAATTAAATCGATGAAGTTGCTTGAAAAGAAATGTGGGCTTTCGTTTAATTTATTATTAAAAAGAATTGACTTTTTAACCGTTAACGGCTATTTTAGAATTAAATATATAGTCGACGAGTACCGATTAGATTTGCTTGGTTGCCTCGATAAAATCAATTATTCTGTCGGGCAAAGAAGATGGCGTAGGTTGTATGACGACGCAGGCTTCTGGCTCAAAGAGAATTTTTCATCCAAAGAATTGCTTTCGATTATGGCTCTTGCCGGCGAAATGTCAAAAGGTTTGTTAGGTTATGCCAAAGCTACGGGCGCGCTCGAAGATTACATTTAACTAAGGAGTTAAAATGACAAAAGATATCAAAGACGTCGAACTGTTCCTTTTCGACCTTGACGGTACGGTTTATATCGGCGATAACGAAATCGAAGGTTCTTTTGAGGCGGTTAACGAACTCAGAAAAATGGGCAAACGTATTTGCTTTTTTACCAACAATTCGTCGCGAATGCATACGGATTATATTGCAAGGCTAAACAACCTCGGACTCAGAGTTTATTCCGACGAAATTTATACAAGCGGACAGGTAACTTGCGAATATATTCTTGACCATTTCAGAGGCAACAAAGTATATTTATTGGGCAATGAAAGGTTGCGTTCGGAATTTTTGCTTTACGGCATAGAATTGTCCGATACCGACCCTGATATTGCGGTTTTAGGTTTTGATACTACTTTAACGTATGACAGACTTTATCAGTTCTGTAAATTTATTAAAAAAGGTATCCCGTATATTGCAACTCACCCTGACTTTAACTGCCCGGCAGAAGAATGTCCTATGCCCGACGTCGGCGCTTTCATCGAAGCTATAAGACTTACGACTGACAGAGTGCCTGAATATATTATGGGCAAGCCGCACACGATAGCCGGTGAAAGAATTTCAAAGAGATACAATCTTCCGCCGTCGCAGATTGCAATGGTTGGAGACAGGCTGTATACGGACATTGCTTTCGGCAAAAACTGCGGTTTCGTTTCGGTGTTGGTCTTGTCCGGCGAAACAACAAAAGAAATGGCGGAAAAATCGGATATTATTCCTGACGTAATGCTAAACAAAGTTAAAGACATTATTCCGCTTATGAAGGGGTAAAAATGTTTAACTTTTCCGTATCGGCTGCAAACGTTGCGGCATATATCATTTTCGCTCTTTACATAGCGGTTATTATCGTTGTTTCGATAGTATGCAGAAGAAAAAGCTCGTCGGTAAACGAATTTCTTTTTTCAAAGAAAGGCGTCGGCGGTTGGCTTACGGCTTTTGCTTACGGAGCCACGTATTTTTCGGCAGTCGTGTTTGTAGGATATGCCGGCAAGTTCGGTTGGAATTTCGGTTTGTCCGCAATCTGGATTGGCGTCGGCAACATGGTTTTCGGCACTTTAACGGCTTGGCTTGTACTTGCCCGTCGTACGAAAATCATGACGAACAATGTCGGGGCAAGGACGATGCCGGACTTTTTTGAAAAACGTTACGAAAGCAAGCATATAAAACTTTTGGCTTCGATTGTAATTTTTATTTTTCTTATTCCTTATTCATCATCCGTTTATCAAGGGTTAGGTAACATTTTTGAGTCGGCATTAGGGCTCGATTCTGTTTGGTGTATTTTAATTCTTGCATGTCTTACTGCTCTCTATCTATTTTTGGGCGGATATTTTGCAACGTCCATTACAGATTTTATTCAGGGCTGTATAATGATCGTCGGCATCGTGGTTGCCATATTCGTTTTGCTCGGTAACGGAAATATGAATTGGGGAGAAGGTTTAAAAGCCATTGCCGCAAGCGGAAAAGGGCTTATTCCTTCGGCAGAATCGGCAAGCGGCAGGTTTATAGACAGTCCGTTGTTTAACGTGGCAATCATTACGCTTCTTACGTCTTTCGGTATATGGGCGTTGCCGCAATCTATACATAAATTCTATGCAATAAGAAACGACGACGCAATAAAAAAAGGCACTGTAATATCCACTTTGTTTTCGCTTATTGTAGGTTGCGGCGCATATTTTATGGGCAGCTTTGTGACCAGATTCGTATCTTCCGAACGTTTTGCAGAACTTGGAAACAACACCGATATGCTTGTCCCTGAAATGATAACAAAAAATTTGCCGTCAGCTCTTTTAGGACTGATTATGGTTTTGCTGTTTTCTGCAAGTATGTCCACTCTTGCTGCGTTATCGCTTTCATCGTCGTCGACCATAACAATGGATTTTGTAAAGGGGTACGTGAAGCCGTCGCTCCCTGAGAAGAATACGAATATATTGTTAAGATGCCTTTGTCTTGTGTTTGTAGCCTTATCGGCAGTTTTTGCAATAGTTAGGGTAGAAGCTATCGTGACGCTTATGTCGCTCAGTTGGGGCGTCTTGGCGGGTTGTTTTATAGGACCTTACGTATTCGGCTTGTATTTTAAAAAAATAAACAAGGCGGGAGCGTATGCGTCTATAATCGCCTCGCTGTTACTTACGGTAATTTTAATATTTGCATTGGGTTACGGAACGGCAAACGGCGAGATCACAGTGAAACAGGCTTTGCAGGCGGGTATAGGCAGAAGTCCGCTTATCGGCGTTTGCGATATGATTTTGTCGCTTATTGTTACGCCGATATTCAGTATCATATTCGATAAAAAATGTGCGGTAAGCAAAGAGACTTTAGATAAGGTATTTTTTGAACCGTCGGAAATCGACGTCGAAACGCTTAACGGTAAGGTTGTCGAAGAGTTAGATAGTTATGAAGAATTGCTCGCTTCAAGGGAGCAAAACGACTTGCTCGCCGTTTAGGCGACGTAACGGATAGTTTTTGAACAACCGTTAAAAAGCAAATTTAACGACGTAAAAAATTTATTTCATTTTAAAAGATTTATTTAATGTTAATGCCGCATTTAATGCGGCGTTTTTAATTGTAAATATAAATTAAATCGTTTCATACAAAAGCCTTTTAACAAAACGAAAAAAAATTGAAATTCTTAAACAAATTTTATGTATAAAATTTTTTCCGCTGTCAATAATCACCACAGCGGAGGTTTTATGGAAAAAAACAATTCAGAAAAGTGGGCAAAAATTAAAACGTTCTTTAAAAAGAACGGCTACTATTTCCTGATTGTTTTGTGTATAGGCGCAGTCGCCACGATGGTCGGCGTTGCCGTATCGCAAAGCAAGAAGGGGCAAGACGCAAGCATTTCAATCGTGGACGATTCACAATCAACGATAGTCGGCGAACAGGAAAAACCGCAAGACGGGGAGGAGGAAAAACCTTCCGAACATGACGAACCTGCTAAACCAACGGAGCCTGAAAAGGAAAAAGCCGTTTTCACTGTTCCCGTAAGCGGTACCGTTTTGAACGAATACTCGGCTTCATCGGTATTCTACAATCAATCGTTAAACAAATATCAGACTCACGAAGCAATGGATTTTGTGAGCGAAACCGACAGCAACGTGTATGCGTCATCGAACGGAAAGGTTAAAGAAATAGACTATAATATGCTTGACGGCTATTACGTAGTGCTTGAACACGAAGACGGCATTGTGACGAAATATTGTTCGCTTTCGGGTGAAACGACTTTAAAGGTAGGCGATACGGTTAAAGGCGGAGACGTAATAGGAACTATGTCTGACAGCATGGGTTCTGAGTGCCTTGACGGCGTGCATCTCCATTTTGAGGTTTATCGCAACGGGGAACTTATAAATCCGCTTGAAGTTTTAGTGCTGAACGAAAAATAATTCCGGCAATAAATGCCGGTAACGTTTGTACAGCTGTTGCTTTGAGCAGCTCGCATTATAATTGTGCAAAGGTTAATATGCGTTTACGTTTCGCTTTTATAATTGAGCAAAAAAATAAAAGAAAACGCTTAGCGTAAAAAAGAAAACAAAGAGCTTTTGCTCTTTGTTTTTTAACGTTTAAAACTACGCGTTTATCGATTCCCTCCTCTCCCGCTATATGCACTCGGAGAGCTTCATCGTTTACGGCAGAGTCGTCACCCTTGTGGTCATCCGCGAGGAGGGCGAGCTTTCGAATATTCTTGAGCTTCCGCTTCTTGAGATCGTCCAGACGGCAAAGCGTCTGCTCGGAAAGAAGTGTACCGTGGGGGTCAGCCGTGAATTTTCCGGGCTGTCCTGCTGTTCGGGTGCGTATTTTCGGGCGGTGA
>CAMGKS010000089.1 GCA_946056785.1 uncultured Clostridia bacterium | reverse complement strand
ACCGTCTCCGCTCCGTATGCTCTCGAAAGATAGATTTTAAAAAGGAAAGACAGCACTCTTGTCATAACGGCAAACAAGGTTACGATTGCAACAGATTTAAAAATTTTGTTATTTGCTGTTCTGTTCATATTGGAATGTTTATTTTCTCGCCGATTTTAACTTCGTTGCCGTTCATTTTTTTAAGGTCGGTTTCCGTCGTGCCGAATTTTTTTGCAATCGTTGCAAGAGTTTCAAACGGACCTACGGTGTATTCTTTCCGTCCGTCCGATTGTTCGATAATTATCCTTTCTCCGAAGCGAACGGTTTCGATTTTATTTAATTCTTTGATTTTTGCGACGGTCGTTTTAAAACGTCTGGCAATATTTAATAGGGTGTCGTCTTTTTTTACTTTATAAACTATCATAGTGAAATGTATGATTTTGCTTTGCATTTTAGAATTTAATGTTAATTAGGTTTTAGCGGAAAATGCAAAATACGCAATTTAGTAAAAGGCAGAATTTCAATTTATTATTAAGTAAATATTGTTCGTTTAATTTATATATAAATTTATTGTTCGCTTAATTGATATATAAATTTTGTTTGCTGAATTATTTTATTGTTTGCTAATATTTTACGTCGTTTCGTGCCGGTTTGAATTTGCCGCGGCTATGCGTATGGGAAAAATAATTTTAAAACGATATAAATCATAATGGGAAGAAAAAGATAAAGCGAAGGAAAAAGAAAAAGCTACGGTGACTGCTAAATGACGAAAAAATTTTTAATGCCGCAAATGATTTAAAGCATTTTAAAACGGAGCGATCGATTATAAGAGAAAAAAAGCAATGCGGTTTACGCATTGCTTTTTATTAATAGTTACGTTTTAAAGATAATCAGACGTTATTTTGAGTTTTTATCTTTTTTCTTATCCTTATTTTTCTTTTGTTCTACAACGGCGCCATTGCTTTCATCGAAACTGTCTTTATAAACTTCCTGTTTACGTTCGATGGCTTCGCTTGACGTTGCATCCGTTTCATAATTAGCTTCGACATCTTGTTTCTTAGGATGTTTTGCTTTGAACTTTCTGACAAGGAACACTATGAAAACGATAATTACAGCAACTGCAAGAATGATTGTAGGAATCATCCACCACAAGTAGGTAAGGTCAGGTTTATATTCCGTCACATCGTCGTCAGTATCGTCGCCGCCTATCGTAATATCCGAGTCTTTTGCTTCGAGTTTAATGAGACTCGTTCCTTCCGCTGCCGCATCGTAAACGGTTTCGCTGATTTTTTCGATTTTAAAATCATCGAAAAGAGCATAACCTTTTGTCGTGAGCGTAGGATTGTCTTCGTCGTCTACTTCGCCTAAACCGAGAGAAATCGTAATTCCGCTAAGGTCTGTATCTGCGGTTTTGATATAGAAGCAATATTCCGTCCAATCCGTATCGGCGATTTTCGAGAAAGTCTTTTTGCGGTCTGCATAATCGAGTCCGCTTGCGGTAAGTTTAACGAACGCACCTTTTCCTTCGTCAAGCATATCTGTTTTGACGAATACTGAAATTTTGTACGTGCTTTCTTTTGGGAGAGTGTAGCTCGAGCTTGTATAGTAATATGAGCTTTCGGCAACGTTGTTTATTGCAAGAGCATATTTACCGTTGTGCGTTGCAAGTTTTGAGTATTCGATGAACGAAGCTTCACGTTCTTCCGTATTAAGTTCGTATTTGGCAAGAACGGAATTGTCCTCGTTGTCGGTCGTTGTGGCAAGAGTAATTATTTCGCTTTCCGACTTTTTGTAATAAATTCCGTTATCGGCAAGATTCGTGCAAGCCGAATCGCTGTAAAGTTTTCCGGTTGTGTCGGAAATCAAAATATAGTCGTTTGCTAAAGACGCGTTTTTATAATGCGTACCGCTTGTAAGGTTTATCTTACCCGTAAGGTTGATGCCGAACAAGTCGCTTATTTCATAGTCGCCGTAAATTCCGGAATAATAGTAAATGCCGGATTTGGTGTTAGCTTTGACGCAGTTTTCGCCTGCGGTTCCCGTCCAACCGGTAGCGGTTGAAAGAGTAGATTTGCTTTCCGCATTTGTTGAAGGAGCGTCGAATCCGTCCGTAAGGAAGGACATTTTGCGAGTGTTTTCGTTTTGTGCTACTGTGGCGAATTCTTCTGCGTTAATTGCAGAACACACTGCCGAATCAAATACGACGTATCCGCCGGATTTTGCGTCGTTGGCGTCGGCAAAGCTGAATATTTCGGTGTTTGCTCCCAGCCATAAGTCGAGGTTGAGCGAAACGCTGCTCAAACCGACTTCGACGTAGAATACGTATTCCGTCCATCCGGATGCAGATTTAACCGTTTTTATTGCAGGAGCTTCGTCAAAATAGTTTGTAACGGTGTTTTCGCTGTCAAGATATAAGCTGTATTGAACGCCTGCGTCGGCATACGCAAAGACGCTTATTTTATAATATGAGTTTGCACTTAAACTTATTGAATCAGATTCATATCCGACCGCATATTTTTCGGACGCATGGGTGTCGGCAATAAGCAATGCACTTGGGCCGCCGTTTGGTATAAGCCAACTGTCGTATATGCTTGCCGAAACGTTTCCTAAAGTTGCAAGGGACGGATATGCTGCAATAAGATTTGCAATCTGACTTCCGGCATTGACGGTAAAGTTGATTCCGTCTGACGTATTGAATTTAATAATACCTGCTTTGACGTCTGAGATTTTGTTGTCGCTTAAAGTCCAGTTTTTGGCATAACCTACGTCGTTTGAGAGGTTTCCGTCAACCATACCTTCGGTTTTGCTGAGGTCATACAAGCCGAACGAACCGTTTGCTATTGTTTTGCCGGTTTCCGTTGTCTCATAGCTCTGACTTGTCGAATAAGTCGACGAGCTTGAAAGAGTAGTGTAGGTGGAAAGCGGAATATTGACGACGCTTGCGTTTGCGAAATATCCTGCTCCGCTGTTAAGGGTTGACGCATTCCATCTCGTGCCGTAGCCGTATTCTAAAAGGAGAGCGGCGTTTATTGTCTTGTCCGAATAACCGCGGATTATGAAAGAAAAGTCAATCCAGCCGTTGTTGTATTCGTTGTCGACGTCGTCGCTGTTTATTACCGATGACGATTTCAAAACTTCGTCGGTATCGGCGTTGACAAGGCTTACTCTTATACCGCTTGAAGCGTTTTCGGTTTTAAGCCAAACCGAAATGCGGTAACAGTTGTTTTGCGTGAGCATAAAGCTCGAACTCTTTAAGGTGTATTTCTCGTTTGCAGGCGAGTAGACCATAAAAATATTGCTTGAACCGAAATCGTAAGGAAGTTTAGGGTTTGTAAGGTTAAGCGAGTTGAAATCGAAGCTGTTAACGTCAACGGTACCTGCAACCGTATCTTCGGAAAGGAAAACGCCGTCGACTTTTCCGTCCGTGATGTTTGTCGTCCAGTTGTCAGGAGTGCCGAGTGTTTTTTGGTCGAAGTTTACGTTGCCGACGCTATGCGTTGCGGCTGCAAAGTCGGAGTTTAAGCTAAGTCCGTTTGCCGTCGAAAGATCGATTTTAGCTGAAGTGCTCGAGCCGTCAACGATTCTTTCGTTTTTCGTCGAGTTGTAGGTGAGAGCCGTTCCGCTTATTGCGTTATATTCCGCTTCCGTTACTTTCGATACGCTGACGCCGTCGAAGAAAGCCCAGCCTTTCGAGAACGTACCGTCGGATGTATACGTTTTAAAATCCGTTTTAGAGCTGTAACCTGTTGAAGAGAATGAAGAAATTGTTTTTTCCGTGTTTTCGCTTGTATCGCCCGTACCGAGCCACAATTCCATGTTGAAACTTGTGTCCATATAGGCGTTGCCTTTGATGATGAACGAATACGTTACCCAACCGCCCGTCGAGCCTGCTCTGTCGGCATAGTAACTTTCAGGAACGACTTCGCCGTTGCTGTTGTAGTAGGTTGTGGTACCGTTGCTTATTACCTGATAGGTTTCTATTTCTTTGTCGGCAACAATTTCAAGAGCGGTCGAAGGCTTTGAAATGTTTTCGAAAGCAAAGTCGTCTCCATTTCCGCTAAGTCTTATAGATACGCCCGCACCGAATACGTGTTGCGTGAAAACGGAAACCGAAATTTTCGTATAGCTGCCTTTTTCAACGACTATAGGCGTATTTGATTTTATGCCTTGTGCCGTCATGTACGTGTTAGACAACATATAAACTTTTGACGAAGAACCGACAGGCGTGCCCGGATTCGTTACCATAGAATAATAGTTGACTGCGGTGACGCCGTCGGTATCCGTGATTTCTCTGTATACGGACGTACCTGCGACAAGAGCGTAATTTGCTTTGTCTTCGGCGGACAGAGCTTCATAAGCGTCGGCGGTTATCGTTTTGTATTTTGTGTAGATATATCTGGAAGTGCCGAGCTTGCTTTGCAAATCGGCGAACTCCGTTTCGCCCGTATCGACTATACCGTTATAGCGGTAGGTGGTAGGGGCGGAGAAAGAAGTGTTGCTTCCGCCGGTCACCGCTGTCCAAAGGGACGGAAGCGCGCTTGACGAGCCGCTTGCCAAAGTTCCGTAATCGAATTCGCCGTTAGGAACGAAATAGGTGATTTTCTTTGTCTGTTCCGAAACGGTTGCTGCCTGAAATTGTTCGGCAGGAGTTTTGCCGTCTTTTTCCGTCATCTTTTCAAGCGTAACGTTGTCGAAGAAAGCATATCCGCTTGTAAGCTGTGCCGCCGGAATGCTCGAAGAATAGTATCCGAGCGAAAGATTAACGGTTAAAGTGCTGTCTGCCGATTGGCTGCCTTCGATATAAGCCGTGTACGTTGTCCATTCGCCGTTTGTATTTATGCTTGCAAATTCTGCATAACCGCTTGAAGAAAGATAAATTCTTGCTCCCTTATTTGTGCCGCCGTCAAGGTTAACCGTTTTGACGGATACGCTGAATTTGTAATAGGTGTTTTTCTTGATTGTGAAAGAATTTGAAGTATAGCCGTAAGCTGTGTTGCCGTGCTTGGTATCGGACGAGTCTGCTTTTTTCGGCATATAAATCATAAGCATACGGTCGTCTTCCGAACCTTCTGCCTTTCCCGGATTGGAAAGATTATCCCAAGTCGATTTGTTGGCTTCGTATAAATCGGTCGAAACGTCGATTATACCCGCCGTAACTCCGGTAGGGTAGACGCTTGTCGAGAATGCCGCTCCCGTCCATTTTCCCGCCGTACGAGGATAACTTGCGGACGTATTTGCAACGACAAAATCGGAGTTGTCGATTAATAGCCCTTCCGTGTAATTGATTGTAACGCTTGACGATTCGCTTTCAGTGTCTGACGAGGTTTCGGTGTTACACGCAACCAGCATCACGGAAAGAGAAACGATAAGCGTCAGCAAAACCAGATTGATAAATAAGTTTTTCTTCTTCATTGCCTTACCTTTTCAAGTTATTGTCTATAGGCTTAAAACGCCGTATTTATGTTAT
>CAMGKS010000088.1 GCA_946056785.1 uncultured Clostridia bacterium | reverse complement strand
ATGGCTTGGAAGAGCATATGGATAAAATATTCAGAAGCCCGGCGTTTTTTGATTCAAGGTGGCTTAATGTTTCTTATTCGAGCAAAAGTTGGAAATCGGATATAACAAAAAAGTTGGAGAATGCGGCAAGAGATATAAGCAGTATTTTATCAATGGAGAACGAGAATAAAGCTATTATATTAGCACAATATTATCAAACGTTGTCGATGCAAGAAGTTGAAGATTTTATACTCTCCATAAATCAAGCATCAAGCGTTTTGAAAAAAAAGACTGTACCTTGTGAGTCGAAAGTATTTGATTCGAAGACGACAGAGGAGCAATCTACGTGTAACTCATCAGATAAGATCAAAAATACGGATTTAAAAGATTCTGAAATCTTAAACTGTATAGCTAATTCCGTTAATCCATATACGGGGGAAGTTATAACAGGAATAGACGAAGATTTAAAGTCAAAATTAAAAGAAATAGTAATCAAAATTGAGATTTTGGAATCGGGTAAATGACGTGAATTTATTTTAGAAACGAAATAAGCGAAAAACTTATGGTTATTGATGAGAAAAAAGCAGTTTTTATCAAAACCGCCTACAAAATAATGAAACAAAAGTAAACGTGACAAAAGGTATCGTTAGACTTGAATTTTAAATTGTAAATGATATACAGTTTATATCAATAGTAAACTTTGCAAAATAGCAAGGAAACAAAAGCAAGGGAAAATACGTTTAAGGAAAGATTATGAGTTATGGTAAATCGATAGAAATATTTTTAGCGAACGGCAATGCCGAGAGTTTAATTACGGCGGAGGTTTCTAATTGGAATGGTAAAGCGATAAAGATCCCGAGATTAGAATTGCCTGAATGTACAAGAGAAGACGTGCGTCGCGCAGGCGTTTATTTTTTATTCTGTCAAGAAGACGATGGTACGGACTCGGTTTATATTGGCGAAGCTGAAAATATATATGATAGATTACAACAACACTTGCGAGATTATCAATCGGGCAAAGAACAGTTTTATTGGCATACTGTTGTAATGTTTATTGGACAAGATTTGAATAAAGCCCTTATTCGCTATCTTGAAAATAGACTTGTAGAAATTGCTCGAGAGTGCGGAAAATATAAAATATTAACGAAAAATACATATAGAAATACGGTATTAAAGGAATCTCAGATTGCTGCGATGGAAGAATTTACCGATAATATTCGTATTTTAATGAATACGTTGGGATATAGAGTGCTTGTTCCTACACCAAAGGCAGAAAGAAATACAAAGTATTTATATTGCACAGGAAACGGCGCGAAAGGTAAAGGCTTTATTAGTCCGGCAGGATTTACCGTTGTAAAAGGATCGAAAATCTCTGATCACATGGTCCCGTCTTTTGAAAGCCGTGCTAAAAGTTATTACAATCTTAGAAAAAAGTTGGAAGAAAACGGAACGATTGTAGATGGTTTATTTGTTTCGGATTATGAATTCTCTGCGCCTTCGGCTGCTGCTGCGGTTTTATGTGGGCGTAGCGCTAACGGGAACATAGAATGGAAAACGGAAGAAGGAACAGAATTGAAAAATTTACTTTTAGGAGAGTAAAACTATGTTAGAAGTCGGAATGAAAGCGCCGGAGTTTGCGTTGCCGGATAAAAACGGAAATATGGTTTCTTTGTCCGATTTTCTAGGCAAGAAAGTGGTTTTGTATTTTTACCCGAAGGACAATACGCCAGGTTGCACAAGACAAGCATGCGCATTTGCGCTCAAAAATAAAGAAATTGAAAATAAAAACGCGGTGGTTATCGGAATTAGCAAGGATAGCGTTAATTCGCACTTGAATTTTGCGACGAAATATAATTTACCGTTTGTTTTGCTCTCGGATACCGAACTTTCGGCAATTCAAGCGTATGGCGTTTGGCAAGAGAAAAAGTTGTACGGCAAAGTGAGTATGGGTGTTGTGAGAACGACGTTCTTAATTGACGAACAAGGCAACGTGCAAGCGATTATGCCAAAAGTAAAACCCGACACCAACGCCGACGAAATTTTAGCGTTGTTGGAAGGTTAAACAATGGCGAAATATTTTTGCAGTTTGTGCGATATGGAGAAATAAATATGGCGAGTACGAAAGAATATTTGGACTACGTTTTGTGTCAAATCAACGGTATCGATATTACGTATAAAAAGATGATGGGGGAATACCTAATGTATGCAAGCGGCGTTTTGTTCGGCGGAATTTATGACAATAGATTACTTCTAAAGCCAATGGATAAGGCTAAGGAAATTTTGCAAAACGTTGAATATTCCATTCCGTATGATGGGGCAAAACCTATGATTCTGTGTGATTTCATTGACGACAGCGATCGATTGAGTAAAGTTATAAAAAAGCTTACTGAGTAAAAATGAACGTAGCAATAGCTATCGTAACGGTTGTTTTATAAAGTTGGAAAAATTGCGAAAAGAAAACGAAAATTAGGGCAAACGGGCGATTTTATGCGAAACAAAATCAAATAAAAAAATTAAATTAAAATCAAACAGAGAAATCAAATGATGAATATTCGTAAGGTATATTCATCATTTTTTCAGTAGTGTTTTTCAATAGAGTTTTTCAATGGTATTTTTCGATAGTGTTTTTCAGTAGCATTTTTCAGTAGTATTTTTCGATGGCATTTCGCAGGCGGAACGTTTATGCGAAAAAAACGTTTACTTAAATGCCGTTATACCTGAAAAAGTCAATACGCCGCTTATAGCTAAATTGCATAAGACCGAAATTAATCTTAGGGAATTGCTCGAACCTGAAGAAGTTATAAACGCTATTATGTATCTTGCGTCAAGCAGCGAGCATGGTCGGCTTGTTCATATAAGAAAGGGACTATAAACGTTTACGGCATTTTCTTTGCGTGCGTTTAATCTGTAAAACGCAGGGTCGTTTCTAAGAATTGTCAAATAATTTTTTTGTGGCATACTTAATGATTTTAACGGCGGAATTTTTTTAAACATAAGTCACGGTTTTTAATGCGGTTTTTTCATTGATATGCTTGACGTTAGTAAATAATTAGTCACGATTATTCAGTTTGGAAATTAAATATTTAATAGCTTAAACGATTTGCAAATTTGTCTGCCGATCAATATGAAAATTTAATATTTAAGTCTATATAAACGTTTAGTTTTTGCGTTAAATTGCTTGACAGTTTGCGTGAGATTTAGTATTATATCTAAGCAAGTAGAAAGTTTCTCACCAAACGCATTTCGTTGTTTTTGGTTCTTAAAAAGTTGTTTTTAAGTTTCGGAGAGCTTTTTGCTGTCCGATTTTTTATTTGGAGGAAACAACTATTAAAGAGTTACAAATTAACAATTTCATTCGCGACAAAGAAGTCAGATTGATTGGAGCGGACGGAGCTCAGCTTGGCGTTATGTCTTCGAGAGAAGCTCAGAAAATCGCTGACGAAGCAGGTCTTGACCTCGTGAAAATTTCACCGAACGTCGAACCGCCGGTTTGCAAAATTCTCGATTACGGCAAATACCGTTACGAACAACAAAAAAAAGAAAAGGAAGCGAAGAAAAATCAACACACCGTTGAACTTAAAGAAGTCTGGTTGTCGGCGACAATCGATATCGGCGATTTGAAAAGACTTGCCTCTCAGGCCGTTAAGTTCGCTAAAGACGGGAACAAAGTTAAAGCGTCGATAAGACTTAAAGGTCGTCAGCAGGCTCATCCGGAAATAGCTATGGACGTTATGAAAGATTTCATCGAACTTGTCGGCGGAGAAGCTACTGTAGAAAAACAACCAATTCAAGAGGGCAGAAACATTTTTGTTATTTTTGCCCCTAATGCAAAAAAATAACAGGAGGCCAATTATGCCAAAGCAAAAAACACACAGCGGCGCCAAAAAGCGTTTTAAAGCAACAGCAAACGGACTTTACAAAACGGGCAAATCAGGTAAGAGCCACATTTTGACTAAGAAGTCACCGAAGAGAAAGAGAGGACTCAGAGCAGGCGGATACGTCGATGAGACCAAATCAAGAGAAATGAAAAAGCTTTTGCCTTATCAATAATCCGGAGGTAGAATATGAGAATTAAAAGAGCAGTTAACGCACAAAAGAAGCGTAGAAAAATAATGAAACAAGCAAAAGGCTACTATGCTGCAAAACATACACTTTACCGTATGGCTAAGCAACAAGTGCTTAAATCCGGCTATTATGCATACGTCGGCAGAAAACAAAGAAAACGTGATTTCCGTTCTCTTTGGATTACGAGAATTAATGCGGGAGCAAGAATTAACGGACTTAGCTATTCAAAACTTATGTATGGTTTGAAACTCGCAAACGTAAATCTTAACAGAAAAGTATTGGCTGAAATTGCCGCCACAGATGAAAAGGCTTTTGCCGCTATTTGTGAACAAGCAAAGAAAGCTATCGCAAAATAATAAAAATGCCGTAGCTTTGCTACGGCATTTTAATTTAAACATAGCCGTATCGTCTTTGCATTTTGCCTCGTCGTCTGTCAGTTGATTTATAAATTAATAAACAAAGTTGTTTAAAATGCGTTTTAAAATAGACTTAGTTTCATTTGCCGCATAACGGCTTTAAGTTTAAAAAAAGCTATTATTTTTAAAAGCTATTTTTTCAATTTAATCTGAAATTATCGGCGGTGAAAACGGCTTTATGTTAATTGTTCAATAACAGCAAATTTAAACTGAGTTTAAAAGTTAAGTTTAAATTTTGCAGAAAATTTGTAAATAAGCGTTGAGTTTTATAAATAAGCGTTGAGTATGGATATAATTACTTCGAATTCAAATCAATATATAAAACTGGTTAAAAGTCTTTGCGATAAAAAGGGCAGGGATAAAACCGGGCTTTTTATGCTTGAAGGCGAAAGACTCATAAAAGATATTCCCAAACGTTTTGAAATCGAATTTTTTCTTGTTGACGAGAAAAAAAGTGAAAGTTTTAAATATATAACCGATGATAAGAAGTGCTTTTTATGCAGTGAGAACGTCATTAAATCGGCGTCCGATACGGTGACGCCCAGCGGAATTATTGCGATAGTCAAAAAGCCTTTAAATTCTTTTAAGCTTCCTTTAAAGAATGCGGTTCTACTTGACGGAGTTTCCGATTCGGGGAACGTAGGAACGATTATAAGAACTGCGGCAGCCGTAGGTTTTGACGTTTATCTTTATAACTCTGCCGACGTTTATTCACCGAAAACGGTGCGGGCGTCCATGAGCGCGCTTTTTAAAACGAATATCTGCGAAGTGAATTATTCGCAAGCTGCTCAGTTGCTTGAAAATACGGAAAGTTATGCCTTGGATATGGACGGCGAAAGTATTTTTAAAAAAGAAACGGGGAATACGGTAACGTTAGTTTGTGGAAACGAAGCACACGGTTTGTCGGATGAAATTTTAAAATTAACAAAGGGTAAAATTTCTCTTCCGATGAAAAATTGTATGGAATCTTTGAACGTTGCAGTTGCCACAAGCGTTGCAATGTATT
>CAMGKS010000087.1 GCA_946056785.1 uncultured Clostridia bacterium | reverse complement strand
GAATGAATAATCTAAATGAATGATATTAATCGGGCAACGTTAATCGGACGCCGTTAAACAAATGGCATTAAACGAATAAAGTTAAACAAATAAAGTTAAACAAATAAAGCACGTTATGCGACTAAAAAAGGGATCATATCCCTTTTTATTTTGCGTAAAAAGCTGCCGCAGCATTACAAACGTCGTTTCTCCGACGTCGTTAAATTTATATGTTTTAATTTAAAAATAACGTTGCTACGTTTCAAAATAATGAGACAGGTATCAAAAAGACAGTATCTGGCGATTTCAGTTTATGCAACAATCGTAAAAAATTTGCAACCGAGCGTCCGATTGGCGGAAAAACTAAATATAAAACGTCCTTCAAACGTATGCTTAAAATTTTATCATCGGAATAAATCTGCGTTTTGGATAGCGATAAACAGAAAACGAAAATCGGCAAAACAAAACGACACAATATATATCGTGCCGTTTCGTCTTTATGATAAGGGGGAAAATTATGAGCTATTTAATATCAAGGACTTCCGTCTCTTGATTACAGCTAGATAATAACACCGAAATATATATATGTCAACAAAAAATCATAAAAAAATTAAAAAAATTTTTAAAAATGATAAAAAGTTGTGAAAATACGTTTAAAATGCTTAAATTTTAACAAAACTGAAAAATAAAATCGAAAAAAAACACATTTTTGTTAAAAATCAGTGTTTTGTATGCGTCAGATTGATTAAATATAAGCGTAAGCGCATTGAAAATAAATTTACGGCATAAAAGAAAACAAAAAAATAAAACCGCGTTAAGCGATTTAAGCTAAACAGCTTTACGCAAACTCGGTTCTATTAAAGTTAAAATTAAAGTATAAATATGGTTAAAGCAAGGCGGTTTTAATTTTCGGAAATATATTTAATTGCCGATGCGGCGGCAATGGCTCCGTCGCTACATGCGGTGACAACTTGCCTTAAAGGCTTTTGTCTCAGATCGCCTGCGACGTAAACGCCTTTGAATTCGGTAGACATATCTTCTTTCGTTATTACGTAGCCTTGTCCGTCGAGATTAAGTTCTTTGCAAAGGGAAGTTTGCGGCACCCGACCTATCGCTATGAAAAGGCCGTCGAGAGCAAGATTAATTTGTTCGCCGTTCAACGTGTCGGATAACGTGACGCTTTCCACTTTATTTTCGCCGTTTATGACGTTTACGGTTTTATTCCATAAAATTTCGATATCGCTGTTAAAAAGTGCATTTTGCAAAGCCTTTTCTGCCGTAAGTTTATCACGACGGTGTATAAGATAAACTTTTTTTGCAAAATTTTTGAGATAAAGCGCGTCTTCAACCGCCGTATTTCCGCCGCCCGTAACCGCTACGGTTTTACCTTTGAAAAACGCTCCGTCGCACGTTGCGCAATATGAAACGCCTTGTCCCGTGAGCCTTGCTTCGCTGTCAAGTCCCAGAAGTCGTGGTCTCGCCCCCGTAGCTATGATTAAGGTTTTTGCCTTCAACAGTAAGCCGCTTGCCAAGGCAACGGCTTTTTCGTTGTAGT
Source organism: uncultured Clostridia bacterium (assembly GCA_946056785.1). Lineage (GTDB taxonomy): Bacteria > Bacillota > Clostridia > Christensenellales > CAG-917 > CAG-917. Next base: position 4,024 of record CAMGKS010000087.1, on the reverse strand, counting down.
CGACGGAAAGCACGTCGTCGTATATAAATTCCGCACCGAAAGATTCGGCTTGAGTCATCATCTTCATGGCAAGCTCGAAACCGCTCATTTTTTCGGCGGCAGGATAATTTTCAACCACGCTTGATAAAGCAATCTGTCCGCCCGCCGATTGCTTTTCGACGATAGCGGTTTTAAGTCCGCCCCTTGTTGCGTATATCGCAGCGGTAAGGCCTGCTGGACCACCGCCGATAATAATTACGTCGTACTCCATAATCACTCCGAAACATATAATATAATAGGTAAGAACGGCGGAATAAAGTTTAAAATTTTCTTCCTTTTAAACGCCGTGTTCGCTATGATTATTGCCGCTTTTTTACTGTTAAAACCGACAACAAAAACAGACTGATTAAATTATATTGTCGAACGGACGTAAAGTCAAGTCTTAGGAATAAAGTCGAACCTTATCAGCCATTGTGCATAAAGTAAAAGAGCAATCGATCGGCTAAAATGTTTTAGGAAACGGTAAAAGAGCAAAAATTAAGGTTTTAGCGGCGTGTTTATGCCAAAAAGCCACTTGAATTTCAGTTTTGGTATTGACTGATGGGAATTTTGGGGATAGAATAAAAGAGGAAAATTCTAAAATTTAATCAAAACAGCTTTTTGTTTTGTCAATCGGGCGAAATAAAGGTTTATTTTGGTTGAAATTTTATTTGCGTTAAGAAGGGCTAGTTCATATAAAGGGGAGACATTATGAAAAACCTTTTTAAAAAATCGAAAGTGCTATTTTTAGTATTGCTGTTGATTTTATCGATAGGCATTCTCGTCGCATGCAACAGCGACTCAACGCAACCTGCGAAAACACCGGCGGATACTCCGACAATCGAAACGGAAGAGCCTGAAGTGACGGAAGTTGCGATAATCGACAGCTTAGACGGCATATACGATACGTCTCAACAAATCAACGATTGTTCTGCCGATTGCGAATTTACTATCGAATCTGAAACGGAGCTCGATTCGGACAATCTTGGTGATTTTATTTCCATAACCGACCGTAACGGCAACTCTGTCGGAATAGAAGTTATAAGCGACGGTTTCGGGTTTTACAGAATTGTCAAAAAGGACGGTTTGTACGTAGCCGGCGAAACTTATAAAATAAGCATTCTTCAATCGGGCGTCAGTTTTGTCGGAAAAGAAGAATTTGACGAATTGAACTTCTCGATACATAAAGAAATAGTTTCCGTTTGCGAAGAAAAGGAAACAATCGTCGAGATTAAGGTCGGAGAATACGAAACTGCAGAGGGTGGTATTATTGTCGGCGACGGCACGATAGGTCCGGACAGCATTTTGAAAATTTATTCGTCAAGTGAAGATTTCGAGTATTCGAAAGTCACGGATATTACACCGGTCGAAAACAACAAGTTTATGCTTTCTTTATGCGAACCGACGGTAAGCGAAGTTTATGAAAAGCTCGATATTTATACGGTTGAAAAATTCGATTGCTCCTTGCTTGACCTCGAAAAAATCGATGAAGAAGCCGTTAAACAATCTATTAGCGAATCCGACATGTATTTGCGTTTCGTTTCCGCAATCGAACAGGTAAGCGAAGCGAACGCTGCGTTCTCTCTCCCTGATTTAAACGACTTTACGATTTCATTTAAAGCAAGCGTAAACGAAAACAACGATATAGTCATCGACGCGGTTATAGCCTATAAAGGCGGATATACCGCAGGCGAGCAGACGGGAAAACTTTACGTCGAACTTAAATATAGCGGCGTCATTTCTTACGACGTAAAAGCAAACATCGAAACCGGTTTGAAAACGACGTACGATTTTGCGATTACCGCAAACACGAAACATAAAATTTCTCTTGCCGTTCAATGGAAAGACGCCGAAGACGACGTTCTTATCGAAAACGACGAGCAGCTTGCGGCGGAAATAACGGCTATCCTTCAAGATCGCTCAAACATTCCTAGCAAGGTACTTGGCGAGGCAAAGTCGTTCGGAAAAACTTTTGAAGTTCCTCTTTGTGAAGATTTTACGTACGTAATTCCTAATACGCCGATTACCGCCAACATCGGATTTAAATGGATTATCGGAGTTCAGGTGCAGGGAGAAATCTTTACCGATCTCGAAATGCAAAGTTCCGATACTTTAGGCGTAAGGTCGATTGAAAAGGACGGCGAAGACAGTCAGGAATTTTATCATATAAAATCGAAAGACAGCTCAAACGATACGATGATTATGGGCGCGGTTACCGTTAAGACAGGTATCCGAGTCGATGTATATTTCTCTATCGTCGGAATGTCTAAAAACATAAGAATCGGAATTAAAGGCGACGCAGGTATTTATCTCACCGTCAAAGGAATTTCGTTAAAAACGGATATAAACGCCGAAGAGAAAATAGGCGTGATTTACGGTGAAGTCGGTTTGTTTGTCGGATACGAAGTTTACGGAAAAGTGTTCGTCGGCTTTAAAATCGTAGGCGACGATTACAGCGTAAAACTCTTCGATTTCGGTACAGACGAGATTTATACCGATTTCGTAGAAACCGAAACGACGATTAAAACTACAAAAAGAATTACTCTTAACGGAAATATCGATTCGATAAGCCCTATTACGCAACTCAATAAACTTGCCGTCAACAAGTTTAAAGTAAGCGAATTCGGTATTGAAACAGAAAGCCTTAACCGTAGCAATTTCGACTTCGAAATGGAAAACGGCTACATAACGTATTATGGCGGACAGTTCTTCATTACAACGGCAAAACATCAATTTACCGAAACAATAAAAGTTACGCTTAAAGCCGACGACTCTGTTACAAAGACGATTATCGTAACGTATGACGATGGTTACGTAGCTCCTGTCGAAATTCCGTCGGAAAGCGAAACTACAACCGAGACTCCTGTAGATCCGGTAGAGCCGGAAACTCCTGTTGAGGAACAACCGTCGCAACCTGTCGAAACTCCTGACGAGGGCGAAGAAACCGAAACTCCTACAGAGCCTGAAACTCCTACAGAACCTGAAACTCCTGTCGTAGAAGAAGAGGAAGAGGTTATTATGTCAACTCTCGAACTTTACGACGGAAATAAAAAACTCTATGAAATTGTTACTCAATGGGTTGAAAATGCAAACGGCGAAAACGTCGAAACTTATGCGATTCCTGCCTTGACGAAGTTAGGTTATACGTTTAAAGGTTATGCATTAAGCGACGGAACTCTTGTTACTGCGGAAAACAACGGAGCGTTTACCTACAAGATGCCGTTAAAGACAATAGAAACGATTAAAGTCAGTGCCGTTTGGGAAAAGACGTATAAAAATTATAATTACGTAACGGTTGCTTCGGATATTAAGTCAATTGACAAAAACGCAAATTACTACTTCTTAAACGATATAGATATGTGGGGCGTCGAATTTAATACCGTAAGCGAATTTAACGGCATTATCGAAGGAAACGGCTTTAAGATAAATAACTTTACGATTTCCGGAGATAACGGTTATACCGGTTTTATAGGTATAAATAACGGTACAATCAAAAACCTTACGATACAAGCAGATATAAATTATACCTCTTCAAAAGAAAACATCTATTGCGGTATTATCGCCGCTGTCAATAAGGGAACAATCAGCGGTTGCGCTACAAACGGCGAAATAAACGTTGAAATGAAAGGAAATGCGGTTTTCGTTTCCGAATACAACGGATACGTAGGCGGCGTCGTCGGAACTAACGACGGCGGAACAATAACAAATTGTAAGACGCTCGCAAGCGTTTACGTAACGACAAACAACGTAAGAATCAATCCTTATGCAGGCGGTTTTGCAGGGGCAAACCTTAAAGGAACGATTTCAAATAGCAGTGCAGATTCATGCGTTAAATCTGTTATAACCAATGCGGTATCGGTATGCAAGTCTTATGCCGGCGGATTTACCGCACTTAACAAGGGCGTGATAAGCGGCTGTTCGGCAAAAGCTTACGATAAAACGTCCGCTTCTGATTTCGTCGGCGGATTTGCCGCCGTAAACGAAGGCTCTGTTAAAAAGAGCTTCT
>CAMGKS010000086.1 GCA_946056785.1 uncultured Clostridia bacterium | reverse complement strand
AATTAAAAAGTAGCCTAGAATAAATATTCATTTATTCATTAAAATGTATAAAAATAAGCATTTTATGCATAAAATGCGTAAAATATAAGAAATTTTTAAAAATTTATGCAAAATAATTGCATTTTTATTTAAGTGGTGGCATAATGGCATCATCAAAGAAAAACAAAATTCAGGAGAATAAAAACTATGAAAAAAGCTATTGGAATTATTTTGGTTTTAGCAACAGTCATTGCTTGTTGTTTCGCCTTTGCGGCTTGCAACAAAGAGACGACAGGTATCGAAGACGGCGTTTTGAACGTAGCGACGAACTGTTACTTTGAACCGTTTGAATATCTTGACGAAAGCGGAAATCCTACCGGTATCGATATGGATATTGCAGCGGCACTCGCAAAAGAACTCGGATTGACTTGCAAGATTAAAGATATGGCATTCGATTCGGTTGTCGGTTCGGTCGCAAGCGGACAGCAAGACATAGCCATGGCGGGACTTACCGTAACAAACGAACGTAAACAATCTGTAGATTTTACGCAAACATATTTCAGCTCAAGCCAGGTTGTAATCGCTAAAAACGGCAGTGCAATTCTTGACGTCGTAGCAGCGTCAGATAGCGAAGAAGACATAAACAGCGCTATCGCATCGATAGAAGCTGCACTTAAAGGCAAGAGAATCGGCGTCCAAAACGGAACAACAGGTTATGCTTACGTATCCGGCGATTCAGACGACTATGAAGGAATCGGAGCGACGGCTGTAGGTTATGAATCAGGTGTTCTTGCAGTACAAGCTCTTAAAAACGGAACTGTTGATTACGTTATCATCGACGCAGTACCGGCAAGCAAATTGGTCGCCGCAATCGAAGGTATCGCAGCTTCTACCGTAGTCCTTACCGGTGAAGATTATGCATTCGCCGTAAAGAAAGGCAACACGGAATTGTTGAACAAAATCAACAAAGCAATGGACAAATTGATTGCCGACGGAACAATCGAAACCATCTTCAGTAAATACGGACTTTCAAGCGGATTAGGCGAATAAGATTATGTGGGACAATTTTTTTGAAAAATTCTGGTCGGTTCTGACTAAGTACCATATGCAATTATTATCAGGGTTGAAGACAACCCTGATAATTGCGTTTTCGGCGTTTGCAATCGGTATAGTTTTAGGAACGCTTATTGCAATAGTAAAAGTCAAGCCGAAGTATCGCAACTGGCCGCTTAAAATACTTGAAAAGATTTGCGACGTATACGTAACGGTCGTTCGCGGTACGCCGATAGTCGTTCAGTTGCTTTTGATGTATTTCGGACTGCTTGCAGGTTCGATGCTGACGAATTCCGAACAGGGAACAATGTTCATAGCTATTTTGGTATTCGGTCTTAACAGTGCCGCCTATCAGTCTGAATTTATCCGTGGAGCGTTGCTTTCCGTTGATAAAGGGCAACTCGAAGCGGGACGAGCATTAGGACTTTCATACAATACGTCGATGATAAGAATCGTAATTCCGCAGGCGGTTAAATCGGTTGTGCCGACAATGGGCAACGAACTTATAACTTTGCTTAAAGATACGTCGGTAGCAGGCTACATAGCCGTTATCGATATAACCTTTGCAGTGCAAAGAATAGTCGCCAGAAACTATATGGCTTTGGTCGATTATATGATATTGGCGATTATTTATCTTATCATCGTACTTATAATAACGCTTATTTTAAGGCTTATTGAAAAAAGACTTCGCAGGGCGGACAATAAAAACGTCGTGACGAGAAAAAAAATATCGCAAAATAAAATTCATGCTTATTCTTCTGTAGCAAATACAAACGTCAGTTCAAAAGAAGGAGACAACGACAATGGCGAAAACTGAAACTGAAATTTTAAAAGTGCAGAATCTTACAAAGAGTTTCGGCAATCTCCTTGTATTGGACGATATTTCCGAATCGATTAAAGAAGGTGAAAAAATTGCTATTATCGGTCCGTCGGGCGGAGGCAAATCAACGTTTTTGCGTTGTCTCAACTGTCTTGAAGACCCGACGGCAGGAAAAATATTTTTTGACGGCATAGATTTAGCCGACGTAAAGGTAAATATAAACGAACAACGTCAGAAAATGGGTATGGTGTTTCAGCAATTTAACCTTTTCAACAATCTTACCGTCAAAAAGAACATAACTTTAGCACCGTGTAAAATCGGCAAAGACAATATGAGAAAAATTAAATTGCATAATTTCTTTGTGCCGATATATAATAAATGGTTTGAAAAGTTCGGAGCTAAATACAATGCAAGAGTAGATAAAAGAGTTGCCAAGTTAAGGAAAACGGTTGATAACTTAAATGCCGAATTGGTTCCCGTTATCGCTAAGTGGGAAGAGACGAAAACTATAAAGGACATTGCCGGAAAATCGTTTGCAACTTACGACGCCAAACTTACGAAAAAGAAATTGAGCCTTACCGAAAGAGTCGAAAAATACGAAAGGAAAATTACGCATACGACTCATGCACAACTCAAAGAGAAAAAGACTCTTGAATTTGTTTCCGCAAAAGCAATCAAAGTGGCGGCAGAAAGAACTGCTATGAAACTTTTGGAACGCATAGGACTTGAAAGCAAAGCCGACGAATATCCAAGCACGCTTTCCGGCGGACAAAAGCAACGTGTTGCTATTGCGAGAGCGCTTGCTATGAATCCTAAGGTTATGTTGTTTGACGAACCGACGTCCGCTCTCGACCCTGAAATGGTCGGCGAAGTTCTCGACCTTATCAAACAGGTCGCCGACGAGGGAATGACTATGGTTATCGTGACTCACGAAATGGGCTTTGCAAGAGAAGTTGCCACAAGAGTTTTGTTTATGGCGCAGGGCAAGATTCTGGAACAAGGTCCGCCTGACGAGTTTTTCGCAAATCCTAAGTGCGACAGGCTTAAAGAGTTTTTAAGAAAAGTTTTATAATAACGTTATGAACGTTACGGACTAAACTAAACGTAAAAGCCGATTGTAAAAACCGATAGCAATAAAAACGATTATTCAAACTGTTTTTAAAATTCGACGCTATTTTTCAGCGGCATAAATTCTGCTTTACGTAAAAGCAGTTTAAACGCTTTATGTTAAAACGTTTAACAAAACGCTTAATATTATTTTTAAAAGGTCGTGATTCACGGCCTTTTATGCTGAATAGATTTTGTGTTAAAATGCACAATCCAACAAAATGAAAATTCTTTACATTAATAATAAAAAGTGTTAAAATTGTATAACATCAGATAATGGGTTTTGTATGGTTAAAATCAGCGAATTAAAAAAAACTTTAGCTCAAAACGTCGCTCCGTGCTATATTCTTAAAGGCAAGGACGCTTATCTGCGTAGAATGGCGACAAACGCTATTAAGAGCATTTTAGTTCCGGAATATATTGATTTTAACTGTGACGAAATAAGTATAGTATCCTTTGGAGCACAAAAGGTTATTAACGCCCTCGACACGTTGCCGGTGTTGGATGAAAAGCGTATAGTCTTTGCAACCGACGTTACGGATAAACTTTTAGAATCTGATTATAATATTCTTGAAAAGTACTTGCTTGCTCCCAACGAAAATGCAGTATTGGTTTTAGTGGTGGCAAACTCTGACTTGGTTGCCGTAAACGGTAAAAAAATGTTACGTTCGCTTGAAAAGTTCGCCGTTGTAGTCGATTGCGCAAAACTCGATCCCGATGAAATCGAATATGAAATCGAAAAGATTTTATCCGGAAAAGAAAAGCGTGTTACTATCGATAAAAATGCCGTCAATACTCTTGTTCAGTTTACGGGCGGCGATATGCAAAGGATTTCAAGCGAACTTGAAAAACTCAGATATTTTACAGACGGCAATATTACGCAGAGCGAAGTGGTCGAACTTGTTTCTCCCGAAATGGAATCGCAAATTTTTGAATTGTCGGCGGCTTTGGGAAATCACGACAGTGAACAGTCGTTAAAAATTCTCAACAATTTTTTCCGTTTCAACGTTTCGGCTGTTGCCGTATTGGGAGTGTTGGTCAATCATTTCAGACGTCTGCTTAGCGTTTCGCTGGATAGTTTTACGTCGCCCGAGATTCTTGCGGAAATGCTCGGCGTAAAACCCTTTGCAGTCAAGCAATATAAATCGCAGTCGAAAAACTTTTCTCAGAAACAACTTAAAAAATACGTAGATTATCTCGAAGATACGTATGAGGACGTTTTAAACGGCAAATACAGCGAAACGTCCGCATTGAAAAACGTAGTCATAAATTTAATTTGACGGTTGACTGAATTTATTTAAACCGCATTAAAAAGTTTATTGCTAACGCTGAACTTTAATCTTAATTTTATAATCTCGGTGTAAACTGATGAACGAAAATTAAATTCAGTTAAAGACGGAGCGTCGAAAAGCCGACGGCATAAAGTTGCCGAAAAAACAATCGACGTAAAATAACGATTATAAAGTCGGATTGAAAGACTGACCGCAAACTTAACCTAATAAATTGTAAAGGAGTATCGACGGCGTCGATACGGGGCATTATGAAAAAAGCTTCTGCAAAAACGAATTTAATATTGGTGTTCTTGGCATTGGCAATAAGCGAAGTGCTTGTTTCCGTTTATGAAATTTCCGTTGTATACGGCGAAATGTTTTTAAGCGGCGTTGCGGCGAACGTGTTTTTAGCCCTCTTCGAAGTAGTGTTTATTGACGGTTTATTGAGTGCCGCAATTCAATTTGTAGTGATTTACATTCTGTTTCTTATAATAAGGAAAACGACGCCGGAAATAGAAAAAGGTTATTTTATTTTCAACGTTTTGCTGTTTACTATGATAGCGAATCTTATCTGTGCCGTTATATATTCTTTCAACTTTTTAAACGATGAAATTTACGTATTCTTGCAATATATCTGTCCGATAGCGGTCAACGGCGTCGCATATATTCTTATGACTCATTTCACAGTTTTGAAAAAGATTCATCAGAACAGACACACGGTTTTTTTAAACGTTATGTTGCCGTATTTTGCATGGAAAGCGTTAGGTTATTTGTCTAACGTGATTATGTATTTAAGTCAGGATAAATTCGGCGACGCGTTAAAAGAGTTAGGACTGACGCTGACTTTTGACCCGAATGAAAAAACGGCTATAATTGTCGGCGCGGTGTTGTTGGCGGTTTACGTCGTTTATATCGGAGTTGCATATTATTTATTATCTAAAAAACCGAATTCGGACGACGGAAAAACGGTTATCGAAGGAACCGTTGAAGAAGAAAGCAAAGTTTTCGACGATTTCGACGTTTAACAGCGTCTTAGCTGTTTGTTCTTTCTGAATTTTTACTAAAGCATAGCTGCTTGCTTTAAATTGTACGGTTTAAAACGGAGGAAAAAATGTTTAATTTTTACGAGTATTTTAAAAATATTAATGCGTTTGCCGTTATCGATTTCATTTTGCTCGCTTTGACGATAACGGGGTTGACTATTTTTTTCATAAGAAAGAAAAGAATAAAAATAATGTTGATATTCTTTGCCTTCGTTGCCGTAGCGGTTGCCGTCAATATTTTAAGCTATGCATTCGGCGGAACTATTCTTACCATTGCGAGAGCAATAATGCGATTC
>CAMGKS010000085.1 GCA_946056785.1 uncultured Clostridia bacterium | reverse complement strand
AGTGTTTAACTTCGATTAGCATTTAACTTAAATACTTTTATATAACTTAAATATTTTAGCATTTAACTTATTTATTTAGCGGCTTTATTTAGCGGCATTTTGGCAAAAGAATATTGTTAACGCACAAGACGCTATAATTAATTATTTGCGATACATATAAACTTTATTCAACTCAAATTAAACAGAGGGCGTGAAAATGAAAATTCTTATTATTTGTTCGAAAGCGTTTTATGGTAAAATACCTTCAATAAAAGCGGAGCTTGAAAAAGCAGGTCACGAAATCGAGCTGCCGAACTGTTTTGATTGTCCTGAAACGGAAGACGGCTTGAGGGGAACGGAAAAGCACTCCGAGTTTAAAGCGGCAATGTTTAAAAAGAGCAGGGCTACGATAGCTGAAATGGACGCCGTGCTGATTTTAAATTTTGATAAAAACGGAGTAAAAAATTATATAGGCGGTGCAACTTTTTTGGAAGCATACGACGCATTTTGCTTTAATAAGAAAATTTATTTGTTTAACGATATACCCGAAGGAATTTTAAAGGACGAGCTCATAGGATTTTCACCGGTTGTTATAAAAGGAGATTTGTCAAAAGTTTGTTAGGCGCTTTAAAGACGCTAATATGAATATGTTTGCGATTTATAGAGCAAAAAATTTTGTTTTTGTTTATAGAATCGGTTATGTTAATGCTAAACTTTTTTTGATAAGCAACGGCAAAAGTCAGGTAATAATAATATAGTTTATAAAACTTTAAAAAAAATTTTGGTTGTTTAAATATTTAAGCAGTTTTGTCATTTGTTATGTTATCCATTTATAATAATTAAATGTCCGTAATTTGCCTCAATAAAATTTGTCTTTTAAATTTAATTATGTTAAAATTTAATTATGATTAATAATACGATTACGCTAAACGATGAACAAAGTAAAGCCGCATATGATACTGAAGGGGCGGTTCTGGTAATTGCAGGAGCCGGCAGCGGCAAAACTCGTGTGCTTACGGCACGTATTGCCCATTTGATTGAAATGGGAGTTTCGCAATCTGAGATTTTGGCGATTACTTTTACAAACAAAGCGGCAAACGAGATGAAAGAACGTCTTTCGGGCGTTTTGGGCGGTAATTGCTATGTGTCTACAGGCACGTTTCATTCGTTCTGTGCCAGAGTTTTGCGGTGCGACGGCGAAAATTTAGGGTATACGTCGTCATATACGATTTATACGGAGACTGAAAGTGATAGACTTGTAAAGAGAATTTTAACCTCAATGGAAGAAGACGTTAAGGTTAAGGGAAAAATTCTGTGGCACATTTCAAACGCTAAGAATAAAAACGTATCGCCCGAAGATTATTATGAAAGCATAAAATTTGACGTAATTGACGCAGAGCTTATTAAAAACGTATTTATTGAATATGAAAAGCAGTTGAAAAACAATAATGCAATGGATTTTGACGATTTATTGCTTAAAACCAATGAATTGTTTGAAAAATTCCCGTCAGTTTTAAAAAAATATGCCGAAAGATATAAATATATAAACGTAGACGAATTTCAAGATACCAACACTGTTCAGCTTGAATTGATAAAAAAACTCAGCGGCGTACACGGAAACGTATTTGTCGTCGGCGACGAGGACCAGAGCATATACAGTTGGCGTGGCGCGGAAATTAAAAACATTTTAGAGTTTGAAAAGAGTTTTAAAGGGGCAAAAATATATAAATTGGAGCAAAATTACCGCAGTACGATGCCCATTTTAACTTGTGCTAATAACGTAATCAAAAACAATCATAAACGTCAAAAAAAGACTTTATGGTCGCAGATTGCAGACGGCGAGCAAATTAAATATTTTTCTGCCCCGCGTGATATAGACGAAGCGGTTTTCGTCGCGAAATCGATTAATTCGCTTATTCATGACGATGGAGTGAATTATCGTGACGTTGCCGTATTAGTCCGCGCTAACTCGTTAACTCGTATATTCGAAGAAACGTTTAAGTTGCACGGCATACCGTATAAAGTGTTCGGCGGATTCAAATTTTTTGAACGTAAAGAAATTAAAGATTTTATATCATATCTCAGAATGGCGTGCAATCCTAGCGACGAAGACGCAATCTTGCGAAATATAAACAACCCTAAAAGAGGGATAGGAGACGCAACGATTGAAAAGTTTGTAAGTTGGGCAAAAGAAAACGGCTATACGCTGATTAGCGCACTCGGTATGGTCTCTGACTGCGACGGATTGTCTTCCACGGTCAAAAATAAGATAAAAGCTTTTGGCAGTCTTGCCGTCGATCTTATTATGAACGCAAAAGTTATGCGTCCGTCCAAATTTGCAGAATACGTGTTGAAAGCATCCGGCTTCGAAGAGGTATTGGGGCAGGGAGATATCGAAGAAAAGAACAGACTTGAAAATATGCAAGAACTTGTTTCGTCAATAGTTCAATTTGAAAAAGATAATAAAGACGCAACCGTCAGTGAGTATTTAGAGCAGGTTTCGCTTATATCCGATACTGATGAAATGGACGGCGACAATTACGTAACAGTGGCTACAATTCATGCCGTGAAAGGTCTGGAGTTTGAAAACGTATTTATCGTCGGGCTTGAAGAAACTGTTTTCCCGTCATCGAAGGCAACTGCCGCAGGCGACGTTGAGGAAGAACGGCGACTTATGTACGTTGCCATAACCCGCGCAAAAAAGCGGTTGTACGTAAGTTGGGCTAAGGTTAGAAACCGTTTCGGACAGTTTGTATACAATCCTATAAGCAGGTTTATAGATGAAATGACGGACAGCAAGACGATTGTTACAAAAACAAAAGTCGATTCAAATTGTGCTCGAACACAGCCGTCTATGCCTATGGCAAGCGCAGACAATTTTAGGTCAACGTATAACGCTTCTCAGAAGCTTGCAAGCATGGGGAAAGATAAAAACGATTTTGCGAAATTCAAGCAAAATTGCATAGTCGAACACGTAAAATTCGGACGAGGCGTTATAACGGCAGTTGAAGGAAGCGGCGACGACGTTGTTCTTTCGATTCTTTTTAAAGGATTGGGAATCAAAAGGTTTGCACTTTCGATTGCTATTAACTGCCTTAAACTTATTGAAGAATAATTGTGGGAAATCGGGCAACGTGTTTTTAACGTCTTTGTGCGTGAAAATATTTAACGGAGAATTAATTATGGACAGGATGACTGAACTTGTAAATCTTTTGAACAGATATGCAAAAGAATATTATGTTTATGACGAACCGTCGGTATCCGATTATGAGTACGATAAGCTTTATGACGAACTTGTCGGACTTGAAAAGAAATCGGGTATCGTTTTGCCAGATTCTCCAACCAGAAGAGTCGGGGACGAGCCTTTGAAGAAGTTCGAACAGTCGAAGCATCTTTTAAGATTGTATAGTCTCGATAAATGTCAGACGGTTGACGAATTGATCGCTTGGCTTAATAAACTTGTCGCACAATTCGGTAAATTTCCTACAATGACTGCTGAATACAAATTCGACGGTTTAACGATAAACATGTTGTATGAGGGCGGCATATTAAAAAAGGCAACGACCCGTGGAAACGGAGAGATTGGAGAAGTTGTCACAGAACAAGTTAAGACGATAAAAAACGTTCCGCTGTCTATTGAATATAAAGGGAAAGTCGAAGTTCAGGGCGAGGGAATAATGCGGTTGTCCAGCTTAAAAAAGTACAACGAAACGGCAGATATACCTTTAAAGAATGCCCGAAACGGCGTAGCCGGAGCTATACGTAATCTTGATCCTAAAGTTACCGCTAAAAGGAATCTCGACGTATTCTGCTATAACTTAGGCTATTGCGATTTTCAGGTGAACAGTCAAAAAGATATGCGCGATTTTATTTTAAAAGAAGGCTTCGGCACCGACGGAGAATTTAAAATCATTGAAAAACCCGATGACGCCGTTGAGTTTATAGAGTCTGTTGCCAAAATTCGTGACAGCCTTGACTATTTAATTGACGGAATTGTTTTTAAGGTAAATGATTTTTCCGTAAGGGAAGCGTTGGGATATACGGAAAAATTTCCAAAATGGGCAATGGCTTTCAAATTTAAAGCGGAAGAATGTACGACGATTTTGAAAGACGTTGTCTGGCAGGTTTCAAGAACGGGAAAACTTAATCCGCTTGCCATTCTTGACCCTGTTGATATAGGCGGCGTTACGGTCAAAAGAGCTACTTTAAACAATTATAACGACATTATCAAAAAAGGTGTAAAAATCGGAAGCCGTGTTTTAGTCAGACGCAGTAACGACGTTATTCCGGAAATAATGGGCGTAAGTGAAGCACACGTTGATGACTTACCTGTAAACAAGCCTGATATTTGTCCTGCATGCGGAAGTAAAGTGATTGAAAAAGGGGCAATGCTTTATTGTTCGAATTCGACAGATTGTGCTTCAAGAGTCGTTTCGCAAATAGCCCATTTTGCTTCAAAGGACGCAATGAATATCGAGGGCTTCTCTGAAAAAACGGCAGAATTGCTTTACAATGACTTGGGAATTAAAAGTCTGGATATGTTGTATGATATTACGACAGAAGATTTGTTGAACCTGGAAGGTTTTAAAGAGGAAAAACCTAAAAAGATTATTTCTGAAATTGAAAAAAGTAAAAACGTTTCGCTTGAAAAATTTTTGTATGCGATAGGTATTGACGGAATCGGAAAGAAGACTGCAAAAGATATTGCAAATCATTTTTCTACGCTTGAAAACGTCGAAAATGCCACCATCGAAGATTTTCTTAAAATTGACGGAATTGGTGAAATTCTTGCAAACAGCATAGTATTATTCTTTAAAAATGAGAAAAATAGAATACTTTTGGAAAAATTAAAGAGTAAAGGCGTCAATATTTTAGCAAAAGATAAAAAAACCGGAAATAAACTGTCAGGATTTAAGATTTGTCTAACCGGTACTTTGCCTACTTTAAAACGTAGCGAAGCTCAAAGTTTAATTGAAGAAAACGGCGGAGAAGCGGTTTCGTCCGTATCGAAAAATACGACGTTTGTTCTTTTGGGGGAAAATGCCGGAAGCAAATATGAAAAGGCAAAAGAGTTGGGAATTAAAATTATCACCGAAGCGGAATTTTTAGATATGATAAAATAGTTTCGATTCGATAGTGCGTCTATCTGTTAAGCGTAAACAATACGTAAACGCGTTTAATGCGTGCAAGGAAAATTTTTAAGTTTTGTAAATAGCATTGTAGATTGCTCAATGGCAAAAACAGCGATTAACTTGCGGCGTAAATGGTGTTCGGCGGTTTTGAGTTACTTTAACCGACAATTTCATTTAGATAATTCAACTTGGTTAATTTACTTAGTTAAAATTGATTTTTTAAGCCTTTAACATATTATGTCCGAAATCTGCCATCGCTAAGGCGTTAAAATTGAAATCGTTAAAACAAGAAGAAGCAATTTATTATTATAGAATGAAAAATTATGCTTTAAAATATGGTAGTCAAGCAACCGTTTAAACTAAACTGTTTATATTTTAGATTTCAATTTTTTATCGCAAACTATTTTATTAAAATATGGTAGTCAAGCAAACAGTTTAAATGAAAACGGTTTGTATTTTAGAAAAACGGTTTACATTTTTGATTTCAATTTAAAAATTTGTTAAAA
>CAMGKS010000084.1 GCA_946056785.1 uncultured Clostridia bacterium | reverse complement strand
GCATAGCAATCTGTATGGCAATGCATTCATAAAAAAGGTTTCTAAAAAGCCGTACGGTGGGCATACGTTTGAGGCTTTAACGTCGCTGACAAAACCCCTTTCAAATTTAATCATTTGTTTGTCGCCCGTTTCGCTGTAAAACTTTGAACGGACGATTTCAACGTATTTTCCGTATTTTTTTTCGAAAGCGTTGGAAATAGACGTTATCGGCATGATATGTCCCATTCCGGCTTCGACGTAAGTAAAAACTACTTTAGGTTTTTTCATATTTTCTCCTGACAAGTCAAATTTGTTTCCGACCGTGCCTTAGTTAGAGTTTCGTATCTTAATGAACTTAGCAAGCGTAAACTTTAATAATCGGCATATAAAAGTCGGTTAAAAAAGACAGTCGGTTGTAGACTATATTATAAACAAAATGTCCATAACATTATAATATATTTTTCCGTATTTGCAAAACAAAAAACGCGAATATAGCTTAAAAAGCATTTATTATCGCATTAAACACTCAATAAACCCGATAAAAAGCATATTTATTTGAATTTTGGGCAACTTTTTTATCATAAATAAGGATACAAGCGTTATCGGCTTTAATAACGGCATAAAACGTAATGATATAATTAAGATTAAATAATAGGTTTAATTTAATAGATAATTGTTTATCGAAATATTAATTAAACCGTTAATTTTCTTGCAAACTGCGTATCGTTGTGTTATAATTTACGGCGAAATAAAAGAAAATTTTGGGGAAACCCTAAAAGGAGATATTATGGCAAAACAAACTATCAGAGATATTGACGTTAAAGGCAAAAAATGTCTTGTCCGTTGCGATTTCAATGTGCCGATGGTAGACGGCGTTATTACCGATGAAAACCGTATTAACGGAGCTCTTCCTACTATCAAATATTTGCTCGACAACGGAGCAAAAGTTATTCTTTGTTCTCACATGGGCAAACCGCATAACATTTTTACACCGAATTTCGGTTTGACTAAAAAAGAGAAAAAGGCTATTGAAGCTTTACCTGAATCGGAGCAGGCGGCGGCAAAAGCAGCAGCTCTTGAAAAGGCATTGAAAAACGACCCTAAGAAATTTACTTTAAAACCTGTCGCTGATAGATTGAATCAAATTTTCCCGGGCAAAGTTCAGTTTGCGACCGACCTTGTCGGCGATGACGCAAAAGCAAAAGTTGCCGCTCTTAAAGACGGCGAAGCGGTTCTTTTGGAGAACACCCGTTTCGACGCAGGCGAAGAAGGCAACAGTGAAGAACTTTGCAAAGCTCTTTCACAATTCTGCGACGTTTACGTCAACGACGCTTTCGGAACGGCTCACCGTGCTCACGCAACAACCGCAGGTATCGTACAATACGGTTATGCAAAGGTAGCTGTCAGCGGTTTCCTTATTGAAAAAGAATTGAAATTCTTAGGAAATGCGGTTGAAAACCCAAGCAGACCTTTCGTCGCTATTCTCGGCGGTGCAAAAGTTGCCGACAAACTTAACGTTATCGACAATCTTCTCAATAAATGCGATACTTTGATTATCGGCGGCGGTATGGCATATACGTTTATCAAAGCAAAGGGCGGTTCAATCGGCACAAGCCTTGTAGACGAAGAAAAAATCGACTACTGCAAAAAGATGCTCGAAAAAGCCGAACAACTCGGCAAGAAGATTATTCTTCCTGTAGATACGGCTATTTCCGCTGCTTTCCCTGACCCTATCGATAAGCCTATTACCGTTGATTATTGCGAAAGCTGTGCAATTCCTGCCGACAAGATGGGACTCGATATCGGACCTAAAACGCGTGAAATCTTTGCAGAAGCAATTAAGACTGCCAAGACGGTTGTCTGGAACGGACCTATGGGCGTTTTTGAAAATCCGACTCTTGCGGAAGGAACAAAGGCAGTTGCAAAAGCTATGGCAGAAACGGACGCAATTACCGTTATCGGCGGCGGCGACAGTGCGGCAGCCGTTGCACAATTAGGCTTTGCAGACAAAATGAGCCATATATCGACAGGCGGCGGAGCTTCGCTCGAATTCCTTGAAGGCAAAGTCTTGCCGGGTATCGCTTGCCTTAACGATAAACAATAAATCAAAATTTCTTATAGTAGGAGAAAAAGAATGAGAAAACCTATCATTGCAGGAAACTGGAAAATGAACAACACAATAGCTGAAACAAAACAGCTTATTCAAGACCTTAAACCGCTTGTTAAAGACGCAAAATGCGACGTCGTAATTTGTACGCCTTATACAGACCTTGCTACGGCTGTTGCTGAAACGGCAGGAAGCAACATTCACGTTGGAGCGGAAAACGTACACTGGGCTGAGAAAGGAGCTTTTACCGGTGAAATCTCGGCAAAAATGCTTGTAGAACTTGGCGTCGAGTACGTTATTATCGGACACAGCGAAAGAAGACAATATTTCGGCGAAACAGACCAAACGGTTAATGCCAGAGTTAAAGCCGCTCTTGCTGCGGGACTTAAAGTCATTCTTTGCATAGGCGAAACACTTGAAGAAAGAGAAGGCGGAAAAGTTGAAGAAGTGCTTGTACGTCAAACGACAGAAGCGTTCAAAGATATCGCTAAAGAAGAACTTGAAAATATCGTCATCGCTTACGAACCTGTTTGGGCAATCGGAACGGGTAAGACGGCAACAAGTCAAGACGCAAATGATACCATCAAAATCGTTCGTGACACTATGGGTAAATTGTATTGCCCTAAATGTGCGGAAGAAAAAGTTCGTATTCAATACGGCGGCAGCATGAATCCTAAAAATGCTTCCGAACTTATGGCAATGCCGCAAATCGATGGCGGTCTTATCGGCGGTGCGTCCCTTAAAGCGGAAGACTTCTCAAAAGTTGTTAATTTCTAATTTTAAATTATACAATGAAAAGCAAGCCTTCGGGCTTGCTTTTAAAAAAAAGGAAAAACTATGAAGAAAATTTGTGCACTTTTAATTCTTGACGGTTTCGGCATTGCTCCGAAAGGCGAGGGCAACGCTATCACGCTTGCCGGTACTCCTTATATCGATAGTCTTAAAGAAAAATATCCTTCGACTCAACTTCAGGCAAGCGGACTTGCGGTAGGACTCCCTGACGGACAAATGGGAAACAGCGAAGTCGGGCATCTCAATATCGGTGCGGGCAGAATCGTCTATCAAGATTTAACTCATATTTCAAAAGAAATTGCCGAGGGCGGTTTCTTTAAAAACGAATCGCTTCTTTGGGCGATGGACAATGCGAAAAATAACGGCAAAAAACTTCACGTTTACGGTCTGTTGGGACCTGGCGGCGTTCATAGTCATATCGAACATCTTCACGCTCTCATCGAAATGGCTAAGCGTGAAGGCGTAACGCCTTATATCCATTGTTTTATGGACGGACGTGACGTTCCGCCGAAAAGCGGTCTCGATTACGTAAAAGAGCTTGAAGAGTTTTTGAAAAAAACAGGTTGCGGAAAGATTGCAACCGTTTGCGGCAGATATTACGCTATGGACCGTGATACGAACTGGGACAGAACGAAAAAGGCGTATGACATGCTTACAAAGGGCGAAGGCTTGAAATTCAATTCCGCAGCTGAAGCTATGGAAGACAGCTATCTTAGAAACGTAACCGACGAATTCGTTTTGCCGTCTGTAATTCTGGAAAACGGAGAACCGGTTGCAAAAATCGAAAAGGGCGACAGTATTATCTTCTTTAATTATCGCCCGGACAGAGCGAGACAAATTACGAGAGCGTTTATAAACGAAGATTTCACAGGCTTTGAACGTGAAACGGGATTTTTAAATCCGTGTTACGTAGGTTTCACACGCTACGACGCAACGTTTACAAATTGGAAAGTTGCTTTCGGACCTAGACACCTTGACAACACTCTCGGAGAATATCTTGCAAAACTTAACAAAACGCAATTAAGAATTGCCGAAACCGAAAAATATGCTCACGTGACGTTCTTCTTTAACGGCGGCGTTGAAGCGCCAAATAAAGGAGAGGACAGAATTCTCGTTCCTTCTCCAAAGGTTGCAACGTACGACCTTAAACCTGAGATGAGTGCCTATGAAGTTACGGAAAAAGCAGTTGCCGAAATTAAGAGCGGAAAATATGACGTTATGATTTTAAACTTTGCTAACTGCGATATGGTAGGTCATACGGGCGTTTTAGAGGCGGCTGTAAAAGCCGTTAAAGCGGTTGACGAGTGCGTGCAGAAAGTCGTTGAAGCCATTCAGTCTGTCGGAGGAAGTTGCTTGATTACGGCAGACCACGGAAATGCCGACAAGATGATTGCCGACGACGGAAAGCCGTTTACGGCGCATACTACAAATCCGGTTCCGCTTATTATGGTTGACGGTTTCGGAAAACTTGCCGACGGCGGAAAACTGTGCGATATTGCCCCTACTATGCTTACTATGATGGGAGTCGAGATTCCTGCCGAAATGACGGGCAAAAGCCTTATCGTTAAATAAAGAGCGGTTAAATTGATTGCATATTAATTGCAGGTTTAAAATATCTGTATTATATTTTAAAAAGCTATGAAAGCGGAAGCTAATAACTTCCGCTTTTTATTTTAAAGTCGCACGGGCAGTGTTGTGTTTAAACTTTTTTAAAAACAATTTTTCGTCAACGTTTGAAGCTGTAGAATTGAGGAAACATTTTATAAACGGAATTATATGCTTTATTAATTTCGGAATATGCAATATTTTCGATATTACAATTTAAAATGCCAAAAAGGCGAATTATCGCTAAAAAATGCTGTTCTAAATTTTGGAGATGACGCATTAAATATACCGTAGTTCTTTGAACGTAAGGAGGAGAAATTGGAAAAAATAAAAACAGCCGTAACATATATATCGGCTTTTGTCTTGGGACTTGTCACTATCATTACCTTATGTTGTCCGTGCATTATTGTCAGCGTGACTCTTTCCGACGGAAACGTGCAAACCATGAATTATGACGCATTTAAATTTATGACCGATTTCAACGGCGTTAAAGGTGCGGGGTCGGGAATATTTAACGGTATAATTTGCGTGATTACGTTGATTATCGGAATAATTTTGCTTGTATATTCGCTATTATTGATTTTGGAACATTTCAACGTCTTTCACGCTGAAAAATTCAAAAAAATAAAAAAGGCGGAAAAAGTTTTAATTCCGCTGTCGGTTTCGCAACTTGTGTTGTCGCTTATGTCGTTAATTCTTCTTGCCGTATGTGCAAACAAATTGACCGAACTTAGCAATTGTGCAATATATACGTTGGGAGCCGGCGTCGTTACGCTGTTTATATTCGCTATTTTGTGCAACGTAATGCCTGTAATTTTTTCGTCGGATAAAAAGCTTAATTTCAAAAAATTTAAAATCGGAAATTTGAATTTGAAAAGAAAAAAAGGCGTAGAGACGGAAAGCGTAATTATGGCTTCGGGAAACGGCATTGTCGACGGAACGCAATACCAAAGCGATATGGCCGACGCCGATATTAATGCAAATTAACGTAAACGTCAAAACGTAGTTTAAAAGCGTAAAAATATTTCAGGAAAATGCATTTTAAAAACATATTTTGAAATTAAACCTTATTTATTTCAAAACGTATTTTAGGAAAATACGTTGAAGAAAAAGAGTATAAACGTATTTAAATAAAATATGTTTAAATAAAAT
>CAMGKS010000083.1 GCA_946056785.1 uncultured Clostridia bacterium | reverse complement strand
CGTTAATTCAATATTCTCAATTTATCGTGAACGAGTTTGCAATGTATTTTCTTTAAATCATACAATTCGCCGTCAATCTGAAATTTGCTGTTATCCAGAATTTCGAGGTCAAATTCTTCACGGACGAATTCTCTCGTTTCGGGACGAGACAAGTGTTTCGTTTTTAAATAACTGAAAAGCATCGGATATTTCTGCCCTTTTTTCAGTTTGTCTATCATAACGACGTTAAGCAAACCGTCTCCGATAACAGAATTAGGAGACATATTAAGTCCGCCGCCGACGTAAAGCCCGTTTGCAATCGACGTTATAAGTATATCACGGTCTTCAGTAACACCGTCGATAGTATATCTGATTTTATGAAATTTGAGATGAAGAACAACCCATAATAACGCCGCAAAATAACTTGCCTTTCCTTTCTTTGCTTTTATATCGGCATATCGTTCCAAAATATCAACGTCCATTCCGAGACCGCTTACGTTCAAACAACGCAAATCGTCGTTTATCTGAATGTAGTCCGTTCTTCTGACTTCGCCTTTTATAAACTGTTCGACGAAATCGACCGTTTTAGAAGGGAATTTCATCGCTCTTGCATAATCGTTGCCGGTTCCGCAAGGAACAAGCCCCAAAGCAATCGTGTCAAAATTTTCGATACCCATCAAGGCTTCGCCGAAAGTGCCGTCACCGCCGAAAATCAAAACCTTGGAATCGTCCTGAGTTTTGTTAAGTTCTCTTACTATTTCGGTAGCATGGTTTTTATGCTCCGTTTTGTGAAGCTTATACTCTACTCCGCGTTTATCGAATTCCGCAATGAATTCATTGAAAAACTTTATGCTGCTTCCGCTTTTGCTCGTAGGATTATAAATTATATCAAACATTTTTCTTTCTCCCAACGTATATATATTATACACGTAATAGCGTTCAATGTAAAGATAAAAAATAAAATATATTTTAACTCGCCAAATTATAAATTTTATCAAAAGTCGGCAGACACGTTAAAAAATAATAGGAAAATTTCCGCTCCTTTTTCGCTTAATTTACTATTTCTCAATTTTAGAGAAGCAAAAAAAGAAAATAAACTCGACTTTAATATTGACAAAAAAATAAATTGCTGTATAATATAATAATCGTTTGAGCAAAAATTCTGTTCAATCGGAAATTCGCTTAAACGAAACAAAAATCGTCAATTGTTTTTAGGAGAAAAAATGTACGTTATCGACGGAAGCCTTGACGCTCTATGGCTAATCTTCAGAATATTTTTAGCGGGTCTTTGCGGCTTTTTAATCGGCTATGAAAGAAAGACGCGTTCAAAAGAAGCCGGAATCCGTACCCACGCAATCGTTTGTATGGCAGCTTGCATAATGATGATTGTGTCTAAATACGGTTTCGCCGACCAAGCAATCGGAAGCGGCGGCGTCAGAGGCGCAGACTCTGCACGTATTGCGGCGCAGGTCGTCAGCGGCATAGGTTTCCTTGGCGCAGGCGTCATTATATATCGTCGTGATATGTTGCACGGCATCACCACTGCCGCAGGTATTTGGGCAACGTCAGGCATAGGTCTTGCTCTCGGTTCGGGAATGTACGTTATAGGCATAGCCTCGACCATCCTTTTAATAGGCTTTCAGGTATTGCTTCATATTCCGTTTAAAATTCTCCGCGGCAGAGTTTACAGTATATTGAAAGCACAAATACAAGTAAACTCTGAAGAAGATTTGCAACGTTTCAAAGAAGTTTTTCATTTAAAACGCTTCTTAAGGTATAAAGAAAACGCAGATGGTAAAGGCGGATACGTTGCAGACCTTGAATTTTCGGTGACTGAAATTTATACCGCGGAAACGCTACATAATATAATTGCACAAAATCCTTTCATAAAATCTTTGGAAAAATACGAAGAAATCTGATTACTTTGATTGAAATTTAATGCAAAGTTTAAAATCAAATTGAAAAAGTGCAAAACGTAATGCAGCCTTTTGTTTAATTTGCGTCAGCTTTAAGCATTAATCTTTTTTACCAGACGAATTGCGTTAAATTCAAATTGAAACGCAACCTTTACTCACGTATCGTAACAAAAAACAAAAGTTTCCATTGATAAACAATAAGAGCGGTTAGCTTTATGCCAACCGCTCTTTACTTTTACAATGCCGCATATAATCGCCTTTATTTTATAAATTGAAACGATTAAGTTATAGCAATAATGCTTTTAAAGTCTGCGTTTTACAAAACAAAGTTATATCAGATAAAATATAATCGTAAAACTTCTTTTTCACATTATAATCATAAAACTTATTTTTCACATTCGGCTTAGATTACCCGTAATTTTGCGTGAGCCAAACCGTTATGCTTTAAATTTTACGCAGCCTTAAACGCAACTTATTTTACAAAGAAATTATCTCCGTCCACATCGACCGTCAAAGTCGCCCCATCATCCAGATTGCCTTCGAGTATTTTTCTTGCCAACATATTTTCAATATTGGTTTGTATATACCTTTTAAGCGGTCTCGCACCGAAGTTCACGTCATATCCGCCTTCAACGATTTTATCTTTTGCTCTATCCGTGACTACAAGATTTAAATTCTGCTCCGAAAGACGTTTCGACAATTTATCCAGCATAAGGTTGACTATATTTTTAATTTCGTCTTTTGAAAGCGGAGTAAACAAAACTATTTCGTCAAGTCTGTTCAGGAACTCAGGACGGAACTGTTGCTTTAACATTGCGTCGATTGCTCTTTTCGTTTCGTCATCGACCTTTCCGTTTTTGCTGATTGAATCTAAAATCAGATTGCTTCCGAGATTTGACGTCAAAATTATCACAGTATTTTTAAAATCTACCGTTCTTCCCTGACTGTCCGTAATTCTGCCGTCGTCAAGCACTTGAAGCAAAATGTTGAAAACGTCCGGGTGAGCTTTTTCAATCTCGTCAAACAAAATCACGCTGTAAGGTTTTCTTCTGACCGCTTCGGTAAGCTGACCGCCCTCGTCATAGCCGACGTATCCCGGAGGAGCGCCGATTAATCTCGATACGCTGAATTTTTCCATATATTCTGTCATATCGATTCTGACAATATTTTTTTCGTCGTCAAACAAATTTTCGGAAAGCGTTTTGGCAAGTTCCGTTTTTCCGACGCCGGTAGGACCCAAGAAAAGGAACGAGCCGATAGGTCTGTTTTCATCGGAAATTTTAGCCCTCGAACGCAATATTGCTTCCGACACTTTATTGACTGCCTCGTCTTGCCCGATAACTCTCTTATGAAGTTCGTCGGATAAGTGCAACAGTTTTTCCCTTTCTCCTTCCATAAGTTTCGAAACGGGAATACCCGTCCATTTTGCGACTATCGATGAAATTTCTTCGCTCGTAACTTCGTCACGCAACAATTTCTTTTTGTTGGTTTTTTTGTTTTCCGAATTTTTCAATTCTTCGTTCAATTTCGGAATAAGACCGTATTCGATTTCAGCGGCTCTTGCATAGTCCGAATTTCTTTTTGCATTTTCCGCTTCGTTTGTTAGTCTGTCTATTTCCGCTTTTATTCCCTGCACGCCGGTGATACCCTTCTTTTCAGACTCCCACTGAGTTTTCATTTTCTCGAATTTTTCTTTATTCGCTTTAAGTTCTTGTTTGAGTTTTTCAAGACGTTCGGTAGAAAGTTTATCCGTCTCTTTTGAAAGTGCCATTTCTTCGATTTCAAGCTGAATGATTTTTCTGGAAATTACGTCCATTTCAATAGGCATACTGTCAATTTCCGTTCTTATCATAGCACATGCTTCATCGACCAAGTCTATGGCTTTATCAGGCAAGAATCTATCCGTAATATAACGGTTGGAAAGCGTTGCCGCACTCACCAAAGCGTCGTCGTGAATTTTAACGCCGTGGAAAATTTCGTAACGTTCTTTAAGTCCTCTTAAAATTGCAATAGTATCTTCCACCGTCGGTTCGTTTACCATAACAGGTTGGAAACGACGTTCCAAAGCGGCGTCCTTTTCGATGTATTTCCTGTATTCGTCAAGAGTAGTAGCACCAATACAATGAAGCTCACCACGAGCAAGCATAGGTTTAAGGAGATTGCCTGCGTCCATACTTCCTTCCGTTTTACCCGCACCGACGATCGTATGAAGTTCATCGATGAACAAAAGCACTTCGCCTTCTTTGGCTTTAACTTCGTTCAAAACGGCTTTAAGTCTTTCTTCAAATTCGCCTCTGTATTTTGCTCCCGCAATAAGAGCCCCCATGTCGAGAGCGATAAGGCTTTTGTTTTTTAAGCCTTCAGGAACGTCTCCCCTTACTATTCTTTGCGCAAGTCCTTCGGCGATAGCGGTTTTACCTACGCCCGGTTCGCCGATTAAAACAGGATTGTTTTTCGTCTTTCTTGTAAGAATTCTTATGACGTTTCTTATTTCGTCATCTCTGCCGATGACAGGATCAAGTTTATTGTTTTTTGCTCTCTCAACAAGGTCTGTGCCGTATTTTTTAAGAGCTTCCATCGTATCTTCGGCATTATCCGAAGTGTTTGGCGTAATTTTCATTTTCTTTACCTCCTCCAAGTATTTTTGATAAACGGCGGCATATTTTGAAAAAAGTTTTTTAAGCATATCGGTCGGCGATTTCAAAATCAATCCGAATAACCTTTCGACCGATACGAACGCGTCGCCGTCTTTTTTTGCTTCGTCCTGCGCTGCGTTAAGTATATCCTGCACTTTGGAATCGACGTAAACTCCGTCGCCCGCCATAGATATAACCGGCAGTTCGCCCAATCTGTTTGAGAGTTCTTTAATAAGCCCCTCGCAGTCGGCTCCGGACTTTTTTAATATCTCTTTTGCAATACTGTCTTCACCGGTCAACAAAGCAAGCGCAAGATGCTCTGTCGCAATCTGATTGCTTCCGTGCTTTTTTGCATAATTCTGAGCGTCCTGAATTGCCGTTACCGATTTCCTTGTAAATTTTTCGATATCCATATCTATCCCTCCTTCCTTCTTTTAGTTAAGTTATTTTCAATTTATTACGATTACGGGCGTTGTTCTTTTACTTATTAATTTCCTTGAAATTTTAACGTCTGCCCTAATTCGTTTTATCTTTCGCTCTATTGTTTCCCGTACAAAATCTTTACTTCTTTAGTTTCGCTTTACGGTTTTTATGCCGTTTTTCGGTATAGAAAAACCTCCTAACAAAAGGAATTAATCGAATTTAAAAATTTGTTATTGGGGAACTAAATAAATTCTTCCATTGACAAGACAAATTTTTTGTAAAACTCGTCAACTTCTTCGGCGGTTTTAAGTCCGCCCGTAGCATAACTTTTAAGTGCCTTGTCGAAAAGCCTGATATATTTTCCGATTCCGTTAGAAATATAGCTTATGTTAAATTCAATGCCGGGCGGTAATGCAAACGTCCTTTGAAATTTGTTATCTTCATAGACGTACGCTATAACGTTTTTACAATATTTACTTTCAACCGCCATCCATATCCGTATGAATTCGTCGATTCTGACCGTCAATTCTTCAGACGTCGTTCTCCACTGAACTTTTAAAGTTCCCAAATCGTTCTCCGGCGTCTTTGAAAGCTCAAGCTCGTATTTAACCGTTGGTCGATATTTATAATCGAGCGACGTCTTTAATGCCATTGACCTGCTGTTGGAGGGAAGCAACGCCTCAAAATATCCTCCGATAAGTTTGTCTATGCCTGCAAAAATATTTCTCATTTGTTGTTCCGGAGTTTCAACTTGCAAATAGTCAGCCAGAATTTCGTTTATCAGACTGCTTCTGTTTGTACCGCGTTTAGCCGCTTCGCCGTCTACAGCCACAACAACTTTATCGGTTAAGATCCAACTATACAACGATTTACTCATTTCA
>CAMGKS010000082.1 GCA_946056785.1 uncultured Clostridia bacterium | reverse complement strand
GTTTTATTTAAATAAGTGTGTTTATTTTAAGTCTGCCGTTTATCCGGCGACTTTTAACTTAAAACGACTTATTGAAACGACTAATTGAAATGACTTATTGAAACGACTAATTGAAACAGCTAATTGAAACAACTAAAAAGTAATTAAATAAATTTTATTTTAATTGCCTGAAATCAGAAAATGGTCTTAAATTAATTTCTTTAATTTTTTTGAAAGCGACAAAACGCCTTGTTTACTTTTCGTTCACATTCGAAAAGCACCGAAAACGTACTGAAAAATTTTAAAATCGGTAAAGAAAAAACGGCTATTGCCGTTTTTTTGCTACAACTTTCCTGTATTTCGCCATAAAATTTAACGCTGTAATTTTGAGATTAATTGTAATTGTTGTTTTCCAAAACCTGTTTGATTACGTCTTTAAGAACGTTGCCCGCCTCGTAAAGTTCTTGCACTTCGTTTTCAGCAAGCGGAGGAGCAATGTTTGTCATAATGCCGTTGCAACCGACGACGCTCATCGTGGACATAGCTACGTCCTTAATGCCGTATTCGCCGTTGAGCAACGTTGAAACCGTAAGAATAGTTTCTTTTCTGGAAAAGAGACAACGACAAATTCTGGTGACGGAAGCTGCAATTCCGTAATTCGTAACGCCCTTTCTTGCGATAATCTGCGCTCCCGACGTACGAACGTATTCTTCAACCGCTTCCATGCTGAATTCGTGTTCTTTAGCATATGGAGAAGTCAAACTTTTTACGTAAAGTTTAAGAGGAATGCTGTTTATAGTTGCCATCGACCAAGGGATAAAACTGTGATCGCCGTGTTCACCGAAAACGTGTGCGTAAATCTGATCCTGTCTGACGGAAAACGCTTCCGAAATTTTTGCACGGAGTCTTGCCGTATCCAAAATCGTACCCGAACCGATGACCTTGTGTGCAGGAATTCCCGAAGTGGTTATAAATTGATACGTCAAAACGTCGACAGGATTAGCAACGATTATATAAAAAGCATCGGGAGCATACTTGACAATCTGAGGAATAATGCTTTTCATAATTCCGACGTTTGTGCTTGCAAGGTCTATTCTCGTCTGCCCCGGACGTCTTCCCAAGCCTGACGTAATTATAACGATATCCGAACCTTTTGCGTCGGTATAATCGCCCATATAAATCGTAGCAGGTTGTAAAAACGGCAATGCCTGACTTATATCCATAGCCTCGCCAAACGCTTTTTCCTTGTCAAGGTCGATGAGTACGACTTCGTTTGCAGTTTCAGTGGCAAGAAGGCTGTACGCAAGCGTAGAACCGACGTGACCGCTACCGATTATTGTTACTTTTCCTTTCATAGTGTTTCTTCCATATTTATATAGAGTAGGGCATCAAAATATACCTACTATATGTTATCTTGCCTTTTCGTCAATGTCAATTAATTTGAATTAAAATGTAAAATTTGGTCGAATTTTCCAACCCTATATATAGCTAAAATACCGCCCTATTCTATAATAATTCGACTTGTTTTCAAAACTTTTCCGACTGTTTTTCATCCTGCGGCATACACACAAAAAAACAAGGCGGTTACCTTGTTTTTTCGTCATAGCTTTATTTTGTCATAAATCAATTAAATATTTCTTGGTCATAGAATCAATTAAAATATTTCTTGACTGTCCATGAAAAACGACATATCTCTCATAAGGTCGTTTATAAATTTAAGCTCAGGCGTCATCTTGCCTTTAAGTCTGTTTCTGAGTGGTTGTTCATAAGTGGTCTGGATATAAGACATAATCTGGTCACAATTGTCAATCGTAATTTTTTTCACGCTTGCCCTTCTGAGAACGTTTTCCATAAGCCACTCTTGCTGTGCAGGATTCGGCTTAAATTCTTTCGGTGCTACGTATGCAGTTGTGCCGTTTCCGCTTTTTGGCTGTTCTTTCTCTTTCTTTTTTCCAAATAATCCCATAATTGCCTCCTGAGTTTCTTTTAATCATTTTACCATATTTTAGAAATAATTCAACCCCTACGGTGAAAAAACTTTTTCCTTTAAAACGTTAAAACACTTTTAAACGTTTTTATAAGTTTTATCAATATGTTTTATCGTTTTAAAGAAAAGCTTTCGGGTAACAAATCGAAAAGATTAAAAATTTTCATATCGCTTTCATCGCACAAAATCACCTTAAAATCTCTGTCTGCGAATTCGGCTAAAACCTGACGGCAAATTCCGCATGGCGGACAAAATTCAAGTTTATCGCTTCCGCCCGCTATAGCTATTGCGGTAAATTTATTCTCTCCGTTTGCGACCGCCGCCGAAACGGCACTTCTTTCGGCACATAACGTAGCTCCGTAACTTGCGTTTTCGACGTTTGTGCCTACGTAAATATTTCCGCTGTCGCAAAGCAATGCCGCTCCGACTTTAAATCGGGAATATGGGCTGTAGCTGTTTTTGCGGACGTCTTTCGCTCTTTTTAACAATTCTTCAAAATTCATTACGCCATCTCCAAAGCGACTTCCATCATTTGAGTAAAAGTAAGTTGTCTGTCCTCGGCAGGTAAAGATTCGCCGGTTACAAGCGAATCTGAAATAGTACAAAGCGCCACTGCATTTTTATTGAGTTTTATTGCGTTAACAAACAAAGCCGCCGCTTCCATTTCAACTGCCAATATTTTTTTCTCTTTCATTTCGTTTAAATTGGTAGTGCGGTAAAACACGTCGGAAGACATAATTTTCCCCGTAACCGCTCTATATCCCTTTTCAGCGGCAATCTTTTGCGCCGCTTTAACTTTTACTTCGCTAGCCTGCGGTTCGTTTCCGTCAAAGCCCATCTCTTTTACTATGCTCGATACCGTATAAGCTCTGTCGGCAATTACTATATCTCTCAGCTTTAAATCGGAAGAGGTTGCCCCGGCACTGCCTATTCTTATTATCGTTTCTACTCCGAAAAACTTAAACAATTCATAAGAATAAATCGCCATAGACGGCATGCCCATTCCCGAAGCCATAACGGATACCCTTTTTCCGTTATACTCCCCCGTATATCCTTGAACCCCACGTACGTTATTTACAAGTACTGCGTTTTTTAAAAACGTTTCGGCAATAAATTTAGCTCTTAACGGATCTCCCGGCATAAGAACAGTTTTTGCAAAATCTCCTTCCTTTGCGTTTATGTGCGGCGTTGCCATAATTCCTCCTTAGCTTTAAAAAATTTTAAACTTTCGTCCTCTATTGCATTTAACGTCCAATAGGCGTCGACAAGCGTTTTGCCTACAACCGTTAAACCCTGTTTTGACAAGAAAACCGCTACTCCGCCTTTAAGCGATTCAACGGCACGTTTACCCAAACGCTCCGTACCCTGCCCGGCGTATTCGGAAACTTCAATCCGTTCACCGAAAATACGTTGCATCTTCCGGCTCACTTCTAAATCGACGCCCAATTCGGCATTGACCGATGAATAAATAGGATGACAATGAATGACAGCCCCGACGTCTCCTCTATACTTATAAATTGCCTGATGCAATTTTATATCCCGAGAAGGCTTTTTACCTATTTTATAAAAGCCGTTTTCCGTATTTACTTTTACTATGTCGTTTTCCGTCAAAAATATATTGCTTTTAGTTTGCGGAGTAATAAAAAAACTATCCCCGTGTCTTATGGAAACGCTTCGCCAAACTCCTTGAGAAAGTTCTTCAATCTCCATCTTCTTTGCATATACCAAAATTTCGGCAAGGCTTTTCATGAAGGCGTCGGAAGAATGAGAAGGGCTTTTTCCCAAGGTTTCAAAATCAAAAAGCGACTTTTGATTTTTCGCCGACTCTCTTTTATATCTTAAATGCAACGAATTGACTTCTTTTTTGGGCAAAGGCTGCGGCGTTCCGTACTTCATAGCGAGTTTAGCTTTAAGTAAAATTTCCAAAGAACATAAGGCTTCTTCAATAGACCTTCCCGTTGTCGCTACGCCTACCGTATCGAGCATTACCGCCCCTCTTTTATGCAAAAATGAAACAGCCGCTTTGTCCGACGGCAAAAACGCCGTAACGCTTCCCCCGAATTGTTCGGCAAATTCATCGCTGCAACACTCGACTTTTTCCTGCGAATCGTCGCCCGTTTCCAAAACGATAACCGCATTTACGCCCTTATGGGAAAGGGCGTCGAAAGCAAAATTAACCGAAACTACGTCATTTTTTTGCGTAATAAAATATTGAATATCTTCGGCATTTGTTACAGAAAGGGCAATCGTCTTTTTGTCATAGCCGACTGCAAGCGTAAACGGGGCGTCAAATTTAGTTAAAATCTTTTTTGCCTCTGCCCTAAGCGTTTTTTTCAATGCTTCCATAAGCTAATTAAAATATTCTTTGAACATTTCTCCGAATCTGAGAACAGGCGATTTATGACTTTCGATATTTACCCTTTCGCCCGTTTTCGGATTTATTCCAAGCCTGTCTTTTTTGTCTCTGAGTTCAAACGTTCCGAAACCGGCAATCTGAATTTTTTCACCTTTTTTTAGCGTTTGGGCAATTATTTCGACCATTGCATTAAACGCAAGTCCTGCGTCCTTTTGCGTAAGGTCGGCTTTAAACGCTATTTCTCTTATCAATTCGGCTTTGTTCATATTTTCTCCTATGTTTTTATTATATCAACTGCCGAAAAAAAAATCAATACGCTAAATCAGTTTCCGATAGCTTTCAGCCATAATTTCGCCGCTCGTCACGTCATACGCTATGCTCTTTATCGCTTCTCCGTCATAGGCGGCTACAATATAAAAATACGTACCCAAATTCAGTCTGTCTTTTGAAAACGCCGCAAAATATTCCTTGCCGCTTATTTTGTCGCTCGCCTTACAAATTAAGTCAGACAAATTTACGGTTTCAACTTTTTCCATTTGAAATTCGATTTCTTTTTCGTCGACTTCGGCTTTTACTGTTAAGTTCAAAACGTCCACAGTTTTATATACGATTGCCTTACCTTTCGTGCCGAATACTTTTGCGTCGATTCTTTCTTCGCCCAAAACAAAAGTACACGACGTCAATTTATTTTTCGCCTTAAAGTCTATCCTTGCAAAATCGCACGCGGAATTTGCCGTGCCGTCTATAACAAAAGGATTTTCGCTTTTCCCCACCGCTATTTCGATAATTAAGTCTTCACTCTTTCCTATATAAAGCTCTTGTTCGCTATACGAAAATGAAGGAACAAAATTCTCAGTCTCTTTTTTGGAACATCCGAAAAATATTATGCTTATTGATAAAAGTAAAACTATTGCCGATAAAACTCTGCCGCAAAATTTAATTCTTTTCATAAAACTTTTCATAGTATAAAAATATAATTTCACGGTTGCATTTATGACGGCTTTATAAAATTTTGCTTTTGACTTTGCCTCGCTTTGACTTTGCTTCGCTTTGACTTTGCCTCGCGTTTTAAATTATGCAAAACCGCCGCCTATTTCAGGCAGCGGCGTTATTTAGCGTTACTAAACTAATTAAATCAAATCTTCTAAATCTTAATTATAATCTTCAAAATTTCCATTTTAAAACGGCATTTTAAAACAAGTCTCAATTTAAATTTGTTTTAAGGTGTTAAAACTAAACGTGCATAATTTAAACTTTTTATTTTTATTTCGTATTCAATTTTTTACTTCCCGTTTCCCGTCAATTTAAGGTTTTTTGCTAAATTTAGGTTTTAAATAAAAACTCCGTAAAAGTGTGCTTTCTTTAAACTTTATTTTTATTTCGTATTTCCTTTTGCACTTTCCGTTTATCGAAAATTTAAGGCGTTTTGCTAAATTTCGGAAAATACGCCTTTTCATTTCTTTGCCAACGCTAGTTTATTATGTTATTATATTATAAGTCATAATATAAATACTAATTTTAGCGT
>CAMGKS010000081.1 GCA_946056785.1 uncultured Clostridia bacterium | reverse complement strand
TTACATTGCTAGTCCAATCATTATCAGACATTTCTGTTTTTAGAAATGTTTGCATGTCGCCGTCAAGGTCCTGACCCAATCGGACGCTCTCTTTGAGCTCATCGAACACGACGAAATATCCCCCTTCCAGGATATTTACCAAAACCATTCTCGCCGAATTCGAACCGATATCTATTATTGCAATCTTTTCCATTTAGTTCTTCTCCAAACTGCTTTCGTTAATTTATCTAAACAATTATAACACACCGAAAACTGCGTTTCAATAGCAAATTAATTTTTTCGACACTTTTTTGCCCTTATTTTTTGCAAAAACGACAAAAAAACGACCTGCAAAACGTTAGTTTTGCAGGTTTTAGCCGTTTGTTTATTATAATTAAAATCTCTTATTTGCGTAAATATCCACCTTATAGCGATTATGCCGACCGTATAGGAATACAATCATTTGCGTTTAAAACTTTTATTTTATTACACGCAACGACTTTATCATTCTTTCTCAACGTCGTCACAAATTTTAATACACTTTGACGGACATTTGTTCGCACACGTTTTACAACCCGTACATTTAGAATAATCTATAACAGGCAAGTCGTTGACCAAAGTTATCGCCCCGCTCGGACAGAGCTTTGCACAAAGTCCGCATCCAAGGCAGCCTTTTTTACAGAAAGAACGTACTTCTTTACCCTTCACGCAGTTTTTACAAGCTATATAAACAACCGCGCTTTTCGGAATACGGGCAATAAGGTGCTTAGGACAAACGCCTATACACTTTCCGCATTTAATGCACATGCTTTCCTTTATGAGAGCATATCCGTCGTCGCCGACTTCTATTGCGTGCGTAGGACATGCGTCAGTGCAACTGCCCATGCCGAGGCAACCCCAATCGCAAAGTTTCCTACCGCCGGCAAGCATTTCCATCGAACGGCAGTTTCCGTATCCCATATAGTCGTATTTATCAACGGCGTTATTTCCACCGCAACAGCACACGACGACTTTCGTTTCCTCGCCGGAATCGGAAATTCCTAAAATTTTTACTATTTCGTCTTTATTGGCTTTTGACGTAGCGTTGCAAGCACTAAGTTCGGCTTTTTTCTCCACCAACGCCTTAGCAAACGCCGCACACCCCGCAAAACCGCAACCGCCGCAATTTGCACCCGAAAGAAGTTTTTCGACTTTCTCTATTCTGTCGTCTTGCTTTATCGCAAGTTTTCTGCCTAAAACCGCAAGTAAAACAGAAAACAATGCGGCGAGAACAAGAAGTATCAGCGACGAATATAAAATCGTCATTGGATTAACCGCAGAAATTATCATACTTACCTCCTATCCCGCCATGCCCGAAAAAGCTACGAAAGCCATACTCATTATGCATGCGGTTATAAGCGTAATAGGAAAACCTTTGAAAGGTTTCGGAATATCCGCATATTCGATTTTTTCCCTTATGCCTGCAAGCAACAATATCGCAACTGTGAAGCCTACGCCGCTGAAAACGCCGTTAAGGAAAAATTGAAGCAGACTAAGTCCCGTTGCAACTCCGTATGTATTTACGTTTAAAATGGCAACGCCGAGTACCGCACAGTTTGTAGTAATAAGCGGAAGATATACGCCGAGTGCGGAATACAATGCGGGCGCAAACTTTTTAAGTACCATTTCGACAAGCTGAACAAGAGCGGCAATAACCAAAATAAACGAAATGGTTTGCAAGTATTCAACGTGCAAAGCGACAAGCAATTTTTGGACAAGCCATGCAAAAATCGACGCAACGCCCATAACGAATATAACCGCAAGTCCCATTCCGAGAGCGGTATCGGTCTTTTTGGAAACGCCCAAAAACGGACATATACCGAGGAATTGACTCAATATGAAATTGTTTACAAATATTGCCGAAACAATCAAAATCAAAAATTCCATCAATCGTTTCCTCCTTCGGCTGCGTTTTTAAGCTCGACGCCCGATTCGGTTTTTACGTCCTCGTTAACTTCGTTTACACCGTTTTTTTCCGACGCTCCACCAAACGCTTCGCTTATTCTCTGTTGTGCCTCCGCACTTTCGATAAGGGCTATCTGCTTTTTCTCTTTTTCTTCTTTGCGTTTTCTTGCATAATCTGAAATCGCATTGATAACCGCCATAAGTATGCCGAAAACAAGGAATCCGCCGGCAGGCAAAATGAAAATGTTCATTGAAACACTTTCAAAAGCCGCAATTTTAACTCCCATCTGAAGTCCTGCAAGCTCTCCGTAAAACAAGGTACCTGCTCCCAAAAATTCACGTATAAGACCTATTAACATAAGTGAAGCCGTAAACCCGAGTCCCATGCCCAATCCGTCAAGCGCGGAATCTAAAACTTTATTCGTCGAAGCAAACGCTTCCGCTCTCGCCAAAATGATACAGTTTACGACTATGAGCGGTAAATATATTCCCAGCGATTCGTAAAGTGCAGGAATAAATTTTTGCAATATCATCTGAACCAAAGTTACAAACGTTGCGATAATCAGAACGTATGCCGGAATTCTGACTTTATCCGGTATAACCTTTCTGAGCAAAGAAACAAGAATATTCGAACATACCAAAACAAAAGTTGCGGCAAGCCCCATGCCCATTCCGTTTACGGCGCCGCTGGTGACGGCAAGCGTAGGACACGTGCCGAGAACAAGTCGGAAAACGGGATTGTTTTTAACGATGCCGTTGGCTATTATTCCGCCCTTTTGTTTGAGGCCCTGACTGAAATTTATGCTGTTTCCGTTAGATTTCATTTTAAGCCTCCTTATTTGCAAATTGATTATAGCTGTAAGCGACGGCCTTAAGAGCGCTCAATACGCCTTTTGTAGTCTTTGTTGCTCCCGAAACGTAAATTTCGCTCGCTTTGGCTTCGCTTCCGCCTACCGTAATCTGCGTCGTATCGACGTCGGCAAGATTTATGCCTTTGAATTTCAAAAGATTATCTTCACTCAAAACTTTGCTGCCTATTCCGCTTGTTTCGGAATGGGAATAAACCGAAACCGAATCGACTACTCCGTCCGTGACGGAAAAAAGAATTTGTACCGTTCCCGAATATGCTCCGCTTCCCGTGGCAAGATAAACCAAAGTTTTGATTTTGCCTTTAGCCGGAGTTTCGTAAACGATAAAACAACTTTCAACAAAACTCTTTTCGCCGCTTTTGTTGATCACTCTTTCTTCCGATTTTTCGATTTGCGAATCGGACACTCCGTACGTCTCGCTTATTTTTTTCAGCATTGCGCTGTCAGAATCGACGTAAGTGAAATAATTCACGGTTCCGAGCAATAAGCCTGCGACAAGAGCAATCGCAGTCAGGACTATTATGCACTTTAAGACGTCTTTGGTAGATTCGTTCATAGCTTTTTTCATCTCAGCCATTTACTCCTCCTTCAGACGCTTCGGCATCTTTTTCAGCCTTGGCTCTTTTCTTTTCTTCTCGTTTCAATTTTATTTCGTCGATAACGTCTTTCGGAGTTTTCGCTAACGTACCGAAAGGTCTGACTTTGATTTTATCCAGCAAAGGCGTAACGACGTTCATAAGCAATATAGCATAAGAAACGCCTTCATTCATTGACGAGAATCTTCTTATAAGAACCGTCAAAAAGCCCAATCCTACCGAATAAATTATAACAGCCACGTTGGTGTTAGGACTGGTTGCATAGTCGGTTGCCATAAAAAACGCTCCGAAAAGCAAACCGCCGCCTAAAAGATATGAAAGTATGTATTCTCCGACGTATCCGCTGTTTGCATAAAATATCGCCGTAAACAAAACTGTGGTACCGATATAGATAGTAGGAATTTTCCAATCTATAACACGGCGTATAAGAAGATATATTCCGCCGATAAGAATGGCGATTGCGGAAACTTCACCGGCACTGCCCCCTATTCTGCCGAGGAACATATCGAGAAAATTTATGCCGTTTGCCGGGTTTAAGCCCGCCTCAAAAGCCGACTTTACACTTGCAAGCGGAGTTGCCCCCGTTACCGCGTCGGGCAAGGAAGGAAACGTGCTGCCAAAGGCTTCATAAAAATAGGAAACCAAACCGGCGCCGCCTGCCGTAGACCAATCAACGGGAAGAACGAATTTAGTCATAACGCTCGTCCAGGCAAGCATTAAAAATATTCTTGCCGTGATAGCCGGATTAGCAAAGTTTCTGCCTATTCCGCCGAAAAGCATTTTTACTATGACTATTGCAAACACGCCGCCTACGACGGGAACATAAATAGGAACGACCGGCGGAAGATTTAAAGCAAGAATTATGCCTGTTACTACTGCCGACAAATCGTTTATGCTCTGTTCTTTTTTTCTTATTTTGTTAAATAAGAATTCCGATAAAACGCAAGTTCCGACGCTTATAAGCGTTATCATAAGCGGATACAAACCGTATATCGCAACCATTGCTATTACCGCCGGCATAAGAGCGATAATAACGTCAAGCATAATATTTTTAGTAGTCTTGCCTGAAGTTATATGAGGCGATGAAGAAACTAAATATTTACTCATTTTTCTCCTCCCTCTTTTATAATTTTCTTTGCAAGCCTTATTGCCGATAAAAGCGGACGTTTAGCGGGACAGTTGTAAGAGCATACGCCGCATTCTATGCAACTCATAGGATTCATGGTTTTAAGTTTTTCCGTATGAGACTCGATAACCATAGGTTCGATACGGCTCGGATTGAGATTCATAGGACAGCCCCTTACGCACCGTCCGCAATTTATGCATTGAGTCGGCTTCGACACGTTGACCTGTTTCTCCGTAAGGAACAAAAGCGACGAAGTACCCTTAGTGGTAACGGGAAGAAGATTGCTCACCGAAAAGCCCATCATAGGTCCGCCCGAAATGACTTTTCTGGTTTTCTCGACAGGCACCGAACCTATAACCTGGTTATAAATATATTCAAAACTTATACCGTTTCTTACGAAATAATTGCCTTTCTTTTCAATGCCGTCGCCGGACAGCGTCATGGCTCTCATATAACATGGCTCGCCTTTATCCACCGCGCGACACACGGAATATGCGGTGTGAACGTTTGCAACTACAACGCCGACGTCCATAGGCAAAGCGCCGGTCGGAACGATACGTCTTGTCAAAGAATATATAAGTTGTTTTTCTGCCCCTTGAGGATATTTCGCTTTTAAAGCGACTATCTCGATACCCTCGGGAGCTATCGACTTTAAATATTCAATGGCTTTTTTCTTGTTGTTTTCTATGCCTACGAACGCTTTTTCTACGCCTAAAACCGTTTTTAAATAGCCTACGCCTTTCAAAACTTCTTCGCCTCGTTCGAGCATCAGACGATAATCGCACGTAATATACGGCTCGCATTCCGCACCGTTTATTACAAGCGTGTCAACGGGTTTCGACGGAGAAAGTTTGACGTGAGTAGGAAAAGTCGCCCCGCCCATGCCGACTATACCCGCTTCTCGGATACGTTCGTACAAATTCTCTTTAGTCGGCTCCGTTATGGCAGGCAATAAAACTGCGTCGTATTTGAAATCGTTTTCGATTTCGACGTGCATGACTTTCGCACCCGTTGCGTTCGGAAGCTTTTTAAAACCTTTAACTATGCCCGAAACTGAAGAATAAACGTTTGCCGAAACGAACCCGTTCGCCTCTCCGATTTTCGTACCGACCTTTACAAGGTCGCCTTCCTTGACAATCGGTTTAGCGGGAGCTCCGATATGTTGCGACAAAGAAATAGCCAAAATTTGCGGCGCGTCAAAATCTTCCAAAGGTAAATTTTCGGTAAATTTACTTTCAGGAGGATGAGTACCGCGTTTGAAAGTTCTTAACATAATTTTAAAATTCCTTATCTTGCTGTACTTATTTTATTATATATCACTTGCGATGTCAAAGATTATTTCCTGTT
>CAMGKS010000080.1 GCA_946056785.1 uncultured Clostridia bacterium | reverse complement strand
ATTAAACGTTGAATTTAACAAGTACGATATAAACGCCTCTTAAAACCGCAAAATGCAAAAAGCGACGGATAAACCGTAAATTTTAATTAGGCAGCCAACAAGGCTGCCTACGTCAGAGTTTGCAATCACATAGTTTTACGCTTAACAAAGATTTGCCGACTTTACTTTTTTACTGACGAAACGGCATTGTATGCTGTTTTTGGATTGTCGGTGATGATTGCGTCGGCTCCGTTTTCCGTCAATTTTTTCACCTCGTCGTATTCGTTTATAGTCCAGTATTGCAAGGCTATTCCGTAATGGTGGCAATAATCGATAAAAGATTTTTGACTCATGTCGAATACGGGAATTACCGGAATCTGCAAAACTTCAAATCTGACGTCGCATTTGTTTAAGTCGACGTTAAATAAAAAGCGGTAGTACGTCAAAAGAACTTCGCCTATCGACGCGCTTCTAATAAAGTCGGGATATTTCTCATCCATATATTTTGTGATTTCGTTTTCGAACGTGCCTACTATGACTCGCTCCAGCATGCTTCGACTTTTTATCACAGAATAGAGTTTGTCGGTAGCGGTTCGACCGATATTGCCTCCGTCCTTAATTTCGATTATATAATTTAAAGTGTTATCTACGCTTTCGGTATAGTCTAAAACTTCGTCTAGAGTGATGACTTTACACTCCGTCGGAACGTCGTTGCCCCTTAACCCTTTATAAGGGGTATTGCCGTTTTCGTCGACGAAATTTTCGCCCATATTGAGAGTCTTTATTTCGGCGAGCGTCTTGTCTTTTGCGTATACCTTTTTCGAACCGAATTTTTCCGTTGCGTCGGAAGTGCGGTTCAGCGTATCGTCGTGAAGAAGAATAAGCTCTCCGTCTTTTGTAAGGTGCAGGTCGAATTCTAAAATATCAACTTTATATTCGGTTGACGTGAGGCAGGTTTCAAACGCTTTCAGAGTGTTTTCGGGCGCTAAAGCTCCGCCGGCACGGTGAGCGGAAATGAGGCACTGCTCATCGAAAGTAATATACGGATTATCTCCGCTGTATGCCGTCACGGCTTCCACTCTCGGCAAGCTGCCGGTAAAGGCAGGGGAAATTAAAAGGAATAAAAGCCCAAGAATGCAGGCTAAAACGATTCCTATTATTTTAAAAGCGACTTTTGCACGGTATTTATCTTTAAAACGTTTTGAAACAGACGTATCTGCTAAAAATGTGTTTTTCATAAAAACATTATAGCACAGAAAAAAAATACTACAAGAAGGAAAAAGCGTTTAAGCCAAACGAAATAATCATAAAAACCGAAAAAGGAACGCCGATTTTTTATTAACGTTCCTTTTTAAGTCTTACAATTTAAGACTAACTTTGCAGTTTTAACCGAAGTTAACTACGTTTTTTTGTAAATTCGCTGTTGGTACATTTTGGACAAGGCGGCATTTTTGAGTTTTCGCCGAGTTCCACTACCGTATGACAGTTTGTACAACTGTAACAGCCGCTTCCCGGTTTTTGACCGGTTTTAAAAATTTTGCTCATAACTCCCTCCTTTAATTCATAACAAACAATTTTTATTGCTTAAACAAAGCCGAATCAGGAAATTTAGCGTAACGTTTAATGCAAGTTTAAATAATTTCGATTTTCAATTCAACCGTATAGGTTTTATCGTCAATAGAAAAATTAAACGTTTATCGTTTTGTTATGACAAGCTTATTTTTTGCAAGAGCAGAAAAAATATAAAGGGGCGAGAAATTTTTTATTGTAAGTATTTGTAAATGTAAAGTTTCCGCCATAAGTAAATTTCTATTTTTTGCTTTATTTGCTTTATTAATTTGCATTGCGAAAAGACGTTTACTTTTTCTATAAAAACGCATTGTTTAAATCGACAGATTAAATCAAGGTAATAGAGCTTAAAGTAAAATGTTTAAAACAAACGCAAATTATTGATAAAGAACAAGGCGGTTTAATTTAAGGAAAGGTTAATTTGAAAGCGGTAAAAATCTGAACAATCAAACCGAAAACAAAGGTTATCCTGCAAATGAGGTCAAGTTACAAATATATAAATTGCGGGAACGAATCGATAAATTTAAGAAGTATAAAGCCGTTATAATCGACGAACGAAAACCAAAAACGAAAACCGTCAATCTTATTAAAAATTCGAAACCGAAAAAATAATGTTAAATTCTATGGGAAAAGCGAAAATTTAATAATGAAAGCAGGAAACAATGAAAACTGAAAATAGAATAATGAAAAATTGAAAACGATGAGAAAACCGAAAATAATAATACAAAAACTGAAAACACGTAAAAATATATTTAACACATTTTAGCACGCTTTAAAAGTATTAAAAGACTCTTTAAAAACGTTTAAGAAACGCTATAAAAGCACGTAAAAAAATTAAAAAGCAAATTTAAGAAAGTTTAAAACGCACGTTAAAACAATTTAAAAGCAAATTAAAAGCCAAGAAAAAAAAATTTAAAAAAATTTTTGCTGTCCACGTTTGTGGACAGCAAATTTTAAAAACGGATGTAATATAAAGAAAAAAAGAGGTGAGATTATGTATTTCAGAGTTATAGCCAAATGTGGAAATTTAGGTAAAAAGGCATACGTGCCAATCAGTTTTGCGGTTAAAGCCGCAAACGAAAAGGAAGCCGTAAACGTAGCGAAAAACCAACCTTACGTCAGGAAAGACTTTGCAAGCCCTATTATTTCCATTACGGAAATAGATAAGGAAAGTTATGAATATCTTGTTGCGGTAAATCAGCACGACCCTTTTTTCAGGAAGGGGTTCGGAATCGATAAAATACGCAGCATATATGACAGGATACAAATCGAAACCGAACCGCAACCGATAGAATTCGTTTAATATCCGTTTAAACAGATTCCTATAAACTTTTTGCCGTAAAACAAAAAGTATGGTATTATAAAGCTGCTTGTTAAGACTAATTCAGGTCGTCGGGCAGCTTTATAATCATATTACGTTTAGGAACGCGACGCAAATGGAATCTGCAAAAAGGATTTTAAAACTTATCGACATTTTAAAAAGGGAATCGGACGCCGTACAGCCGCTTTCAACCGATGAACTTATAAGCAAATTGAGTGAGAGCGGAATTGCGGTGGAAAGAAAGACGCTGTATAAGGACGTAGAGACGTTAAAGCAATCGGGCTATGACGTAATTACGGTACGGGTTAAAAAGAGCCATGCTTATTATATTTCGGAAAGCGATTTCGACGTGGCGGAGCTGAAAATTTTGCTTGACGCAGTCAGCGCTTCCCGGTTTATTTCCGCAAAAAAGACGGAGGAACTGACGACAAAACTTGCAAAGCAGGCAGGCAAGTACAGCGGAGAGCTTATAGCCAGAACGGCGGTGTGTTTCGATACGGTAAAGCATTCCAACGAAAAGGTGTATTTTGTTGTGGACAGCATAAACAATGCGATTTCGCAAGGGAAAAAGGTAGAATTTAAATATTTCGATTTCGATATAAACGGCGAGAAGGTTTTCAGACGAAACGGAAACGCATATACGGTAAATCCCGTGGCGCTTGTGTTCAGCGACGACAATTATTATCTTGTCTGTTACAGCGATAAATATAATGACCTTGCTAATTACAGAATAGATAAAATGGAGGACGTAATAGTGCTTGACGAGGATATTACGCCGTCCGAATGCGTAAAAGATTTCAAGTTTTATTCGCATCCTAAACAGTCGTTTTCTATGTTCAGAGGAGAAATCGAAAAAGTGACTCTTGTATGCGATATAAGTCTTGTTACGGTTATCTTAGACAAGTTCGGAGAAAAGACAAAGATGACCAAAATTGCAGACGACAAATTTTCGATATGCGTTCCCGTGCAGGTAAGTCCGACGTTTTATGCCTGGTGTTTTACGTTCGGAAACAAGATGAAAATTTTAAGTCCGGAGTGGGTGGCGGTCGGATACAAAAAACGTCTTAAGGAAACGCTTGACGAGACTTGACCGATGTATCAATTTATTTGACCGAAAAACAAAAATCTTTTATCCAACGGTTTTAGCCGAAGAAATGCAGATTTAAAGCGACAAGTTAAACAGGCGGATAAAACGGTTTTAAAAACACTTTTTTTTTGGGGGGGGGTAAATATGCCGATACACATCATAAGACAAGATATAACGAAAATAAAATGCGACGCTATAGTAAACGCCGCAAACAATACTCTATTAGGCGGCGGAGGAGTCGACGGCTGTATTCATAAGGCGGCAGGCAGAGAACTTTTGAAAGAGTGCAAAACTTTAGGCGGTTGTGCGACAGGCGACGCAAAAATAACAAAAGGATATAAATTGCCGTGCAAATACGTTATACATACGGTAGGACCGATATGGCAGGGCGGAATGCAGGGGGAAAGAGTATTGCTCGAATCTTGCTATAAAAAGTCTTTGCAGCTTGCAAAAGAAAACGGTTGCGAGACGGTGGCGTTTCCTTTGATTTCTTCAGGCGTTTACGGCTATCCGAAAGCCGAAGCTTTGGAAGTTGCAACGAATACTATAAGCGAGTTTTTGACGGAAAACGAAATGACGGTGTATTTAGCGATTTTCGATAAAAAGACCTATCGTATAAGCGAAAAACTTTATAACGACGTTGCGGCGTATATCGACGACAATTATATCGACGAAAATTTTGAAAGAGACCGTCGACGCATGCAAGGTTACAGCGTAAGTATGAGCGACTTTAAGGCAGCAGCGTACTTTTACGAAGAAGAAAAAACTTCGCTTGAAGATATGCTCTCTAAAATGGACGACAATTTTGCCGTTACGCTTTTAAAGCTCATTGACCTTAAAGGCATGAATGACGTCGAGTGTTATAAAAAGGCAAACGTCAGCAAACAGACGTGGTATAAAATCATGAACGAAAAAGATTATAAGCCGAGTAAAAATACCGTTTTAGCTTTTGCCATTGCATTGAAATTGACGCTCGAAGAAACGAAACACTTGTTGTCAACCGTAGGGTTTGCTTTGTCGAAGAGCAATAAGTTTGATATTATAATCGAATATTTTATAATAAACGGCATATACGATATATTTGTCATAAACGAAACGCTTTTCAAATTCGACCAGGTTTGCCTCGGCGTATAGTAAACGGACGATTGACCAAAAAAA
Organism: uncultured Clostridia bacterium; assembly: GCA_946056785.1. Classification (GTDB taxonomy): domain Bacteria; phylum Bacillota; class Clostridia; order Christensenellales; family CAG-917; genus CAG-917. The sequence goes on along the minus strand of CAMGKS010000080.1, from coordinate 765 downwards.
AATATTAAACCTTTAAAATGTAATTGTAATTAAAAAACGCTTATAAAAAGGCGTTCAACGGAGGTTTAATATGGAAAAAGGAACAACGGAATTAGTATTTATTTTGGACAAAAGCGGTTCTATGTCGGGAATGGAACAGGATACTATCGGCGGATTCAATTCGATGATAGAAAAACAAAAACAACTTGACGGAAAAGTTTACGTTTCAACCGTGTTGTTTTCAAACGATTCGGAAGTGCTTCACGACAGGCAATCTCTTGACGAAATTAAGCCTTTGACGACAAGCGATTACGTTGTCGGCGGTTGTACGGCTCTTTTGGACGCTTTAGGTTCGGCTATTCACCATATCGGAAACGTGCATAAATATGCCAGAGAGGAAGACGTGCCCGAACGTACGGTATTTGTCATTACGACTGACGGAATGGAAAACGCAAGTCGTAGTTACAGCGCCGAGCAGGTAAAAAGCATGGTTCGTCGTCAGCAGGAAAAATACGGTTGGGAGTTTTTGTTCGTTGCGGCAAACATAGACGCAGTCGAGACGGCGCGGAACATAGGAATAAAAAGAGAGCGTGCCGCAAATTACGACGTTGCGGAATCGAGATCTATGTATTCGGAAGTGGCTAACACGTTATACAGTTACAGAAAATGCGGTGTGATTGACGCCGATTGGGCGGACAATATCGAAGATAAAAAGAAAGCAAACGGCATCCGTTGAAAAACTTGCCAAGGAACTTCAGACAGATGCAGATAATTATGCAGCTGTAA
>CAMGKS010000079.1 GCA_946056785.1 uncultured Clostridia bacterium | reverse complement strand
AGTTAAACGGTGTTACGTTTAAAAAGGTTTTCTCTTTAAAAACTTTTTATTTAAACTTTTTATTTAAACTTTTTGTTAAAAGTTTTACGCTTACAATAGTTTTATTTAAAGCAAATTGATGAAAGTGGCGAAAAATTCAGGTAGTTCGTTTAGCACGGTTTTTAGCAAATTTTTTCGGTAAGTTTAAGTTTTCTTTGTTTAAACTCTCCGTTTTCAATTTCTTTTTTACGGATAAAAAGCATTGCAATTTTTTGACAGGATAAAAGACGAGCAGAAAGCCTAAAAAAGCAACGGCGACGTGATAAAATTTTATATCGCCGTTCTGCGTTTTTTGCAAGCAAAAAAGAAACAAAGCTAAAATTCCCGTCGTCAACAGGAAATCAAAAATGAATTGCGGAATTTTTTTCATTTTAAAAAGCGACAGCACAAAAAAGCAAAGACCCGCCGTGCCGCCCACGCCGAGACTTATTAAAGCTCCTAAAGTCTGATAAGGAATGTTTACCGTCATTTGAACAACTTTTTCAAAAACGATTTCGGAGTGCGTGCGTTAGCATAGGAAATTTTTACCAATTCCCCGTCTAATTCCAGATTGCCGTTTTCAACGTCAAGATTCGTTACGCTAAGTCCGATACCGTCGATTGTCAGAGTTTTTTCATTGTCAAGAGTTAAAAGCATGTGACTTTCAGAAAAGCTTTCGACGTTTTTAATTCCGGACAAATAAACTTTTTTGCCGTTGTCATATTTTAAATTGTGAGTTTTTACGATTTTTTTCTCTTCCATATTTACACCTGTGACAATATATGCGATTTAAGGCTGTTTTATACCGACGCAAATTCGATTGACAACGGCTTTAATAAATAATAAGATAAACCTATGAAAAAAATTCTGAAATGGTTTAAGTTGGATTATTCCGCCAGCTTTTATCCCGTAATGACAACCCGTACGGCTCAGAGTATTTTCAGGATATCTGCGATAATGGACGACGTTGTAAACCCGGAAATGCTCTTAGACGCTTTGAACGAGGTTATCGTGAGATTTCCGCTTTATAAAGTCAGACAAAGAGCGGGAATTTTTTGGTATTATCTCGAAGAGAATACCGAGCCGTTTAACGTGTTTGTCGACGACGGCATACTTTTAAAAAAAATCGATACGAATAAGACCAACGGATATTTGTTCAGGCTCTGTTATTTCGAGAAAAAGATTTCTCTCGATATGTTCCACGGACTTACCGACGGAAACGGAGCGATGATTTTTTTCAGGGCAATAATTTTTGCCTATGCAAAAAAGTGCGGAAAAACTCCGTCGCCTGAAAAGGTTATCGATTTGTCCGCCCCTCCCGTCGATGAAGAAACGGAGGACAGTTTTGCCCGATACGCCCAAAAGACGAGCCTTAAAGATATCGAACTTAATAAATTTATGGGCGCCCGTCCTGCCGTAATCGAAGGACACAAATTTGTCGGCGAAGGATATGGATCTATTACCGGCGAGATGAGCGTAACTCAGCTTAAAGAATTGGCAAGCAAGTATAATTGCAATATCACTCAATTAATTTGCGGCAAACTAATTAAGGCGATTTACGAAAACGATAAAAACAAAAAACGCCCTTGCGTAATTATGGTGCCGATTAATTTCCGCAAACAATTCGAGTCGGTTACGTTAAAAAATTTCGTACTATTTACCAAAATATACGTCTATCCGAAAGACTGCGGCAGCCTTGAACAGATTATCGAATGCGTAAAGGAGCAACTTAATAGAGCTTCGAAAAAGGAAGAACAACAAAAACAGATCAATACTACCGTCAATGGCATAAACACGTTTGCATTTAAAATTTTACCGTTGCCGATAAAATTCTTTTTTATAAGGCTCGGCAGATTGTTTTTTAAATCTAAACATTCCATGATTTTTTCTAATCTCGGAGTAGCCGGCATGCCTGACGGAGCAGGCGTAAACAAAGTATTTTTTAACCTTAACGTATCAAACAACAATCCCGTAAACTGCGGAGCGATTTCAAGCGGAGACACGCTTATGCTAAGTTTTACAAGAACGATTGCCGAAACGGAGGTTGAACGTAAGTTTTTCACGTCGCTTACGGAAGAGGGCGTAAACGTAAAAATAATGTCGAATTTCAGGGAGGAACAAATTGTATTGTAAACATTGCAACGTTGAAATAGAAGGCAATGCAAGGGTTTGTCCTCTGTGTCACAAACCTCTTGACGGCGAAGACCTCGTATTTCCGATAATAAAAAAAACAAAACGAAAAAATAACGTTACATTTGCTCTTGTTTATATTATAATAGCTTTAACGGCGAGCGTAGTATGCCTTGCCGTAAATTTGCTTTTACCGCATAAACTTCTTTGGAGCTTAACGGTGATTGCACTTCTTGCATATTTTTTCATCGTATTTCAGACGGTATTTTCGAAAAGGAATGCGGCGGTAAAAATATTTTTGCAGATTTTGTTTTTAGTCCTTGTGGCATATAGCCTTGAAAAGCTCAGCCCCGACGTACAATGGGCGGCAAATTATGCGGTTCCGATAATAATTCTGCTGGGCGGATTGCTTCTTATGATATTGGCACTTGCGGTGAAAAAAGCGGCTCCGTTTATTTTGAATTTAATATTCGTGGCGATTCTGGGGCTTGTACCGCTTATTTACAACCTTATAGTTAAGACGCACGTCTGGATTCCTACAATCGTATGCGCGTGCGGTTCGGGAGCAATGTTTTTGTTTGCAGTGTTATACGGGGCTTTCAGCGAAAAAGGCATATTAAAAGAAGAAATAAAAAGAAAATTTCATTTATAAAGATATACGTTTTTGCGGTTTGTGCTAAAATTATTGGAGCGAAAGCATTTTGGACGCAACGACGATCGTATTTATAGGCAAAAGGGAAAGAAAACGTAATTTAAACGATATACATTTGTAACGAGAGGATAAAATGGAAAAATTGACATCAAACGAGCTTAGAGCAAAATATCTTGAATTTTTTAAAGAACGCGGACACGCAATTATTCCGTCGGCTTCGCTGATACCTGAAAACGACCCGACCGTTTTGTTTACGACGGCGGGAATGCATCCGCTTGTGCCGTATTTACTTGGCGCAAAGCATCCGCAGGGAACAAGGCTGACGGACGTTCAGATATGCGTCAGAACGGGGGACATCGAAGAAGTCGGCGACGCTTCTCACTGTACGTTTTTTGAAATGCTCGGCAACTGGTCGCTTGGCGACTATTTTAAAAAGGAAGCGATAACCTGGTCGTTTGAATTTTTGACTAAGGTTTTGGGAATTCCGCTTGAAAGACTTTCCGTAAGCGTTTTTGCAGGCGACGAGAGTTGTCCTAGAGACGAAGAGTCTGCCAAGATATGGGAAAGTTTAGGACTTCCTAAAGAAAGGATCTTCTTTTTGCCTAAGAAGAATAACTGGTGGGGTCCTGCAGGAATTACAGGACCGTGCGGACCGGACACGGAGATGTTTATCGACACCGGCAAACCGGCATGCAGCGAAAATTGCAGTCCTGCATGCGATTGCGGCAAATATCTTGAAATATGGAACAACGTCTTTATGCAATATTTCAAAGGTGCCGACGGCAAATTCACTCCGCTTGAAAAAAAGAACGTCGACACGGGAATGGGTCTGGAGCGTACGCTTTGCATACTTAACGGTTATAAATCAGTTTATGAAACAGATTTGTTCGATTTCGTAATCAAGAAGCTCGAAGAGATGTCCGGCAAGAAATACGCAGACGGCGGCGACGATATGACGGCAATGAGAATAATTGCCGATCACGTCAGAACGGCAACGTTTATGCTTGGAGACGTAAACGGAATAACTCCTTCCAACGTCGACCAAGGTTACGTATTGAGAAGACTTATTCGTCGTGCCGTCAGATATGCGCTTAAACTCAATCTTCCGCAAGGCGGACTTGAAGAGATAGCAAAACTTTATATTGCAAAATATGAAAGCGTTTACGAGTCGATAAAAAACAATGCGGATAAAATTATCTCCGAATTGCAGCTTGAAGAAGAGCGTTTTTCAAAAACGTTGGAATCGGGACTTAAAGAATTTGAAAAAGTGATAACGCATATCCCAACGAAAACGGTACCGGGCAAGACAGCGTTCAGGCTTTACGATACGTTCGGTTTTCCTTTGGAAATGACCGTCGAACTTGCCAAAGAAAACGGCTTCGACGTCGACGTAGACGGCTATAACAATGCGTTTAAAGAACATCAGGAAAAATCTAAACTTGGAGCGGATCAGAAGTTTAAAGGCGGACTTGCCGACGGCGGCGAAGAGACGGCAAAACTTCACTCTGCGACCCACTTGTTGAACGCGGCTTTGAAAGAGGTGCTTTGCGACCCTAATATTATGCAGAAGGGCAGTAACATAACTTCAGAAAGACTCAGATTCGATTTCAATTTCGACAGACCTTTGACAAAAGAAGAAATTGAAAAAGTCGAGGAAAGAGTAAACGCTGAAATTGCAAAGAAGATAGATATCAAATGCGAGGAAATGACGGTTGACGAAGCAAGAAAGAGCGGAGCAATCGGCGTGTTTGCCTCAAAGTACGGCGAAAGAGTAAAAGTTTATACAATAGGCTTCTCAAAGGAAATTTGCGGCGGTCCGCATGCAAAGAACACGGGCGATTTGGGACGTTTTGAGATTGTAAAGGAACAAAGCTCTTCAGCAGGCGTCAGAAGAATTAAGGCGGTACTTATTAAGGAAGATAAATAATGAAAAAAGTTGACAGTCATACTCATTCGGAATATTCTGCCGACGGTTCGGTTAAAATTTCGGATATGGTTTCGAAGGCGATAGAGGGGGGCGGAAAGTATCTTTGTATAACGGACCACCTCGACCTTGACGCTTTGCAAGAGTATAACAACGCTCCGACGGGCTGGACGCAACTCGATTTGCCTGCCTATGAAAGAGATTTATTTTCGGAAAAAGACAAACTTGACGAGTTTTATCTCGGTTTCGGAATTGAAGCCGGATATGATGAAAATACGTCTATGGAGTATAAGAAAATAATCGACTCAAAGCCTTTCGACGCCGTAATAAACAGCGTGCATTTTGTAGAAGGTTACGACGTATATTTTCCCGATTTCTTTTCAGGACGGCATAAAAACGACGCATACAGAGCGTATTTAAAAAAGGTTCAAAAAAGTCTCGACGTTCCGTATCATTACGACATAGTGGGGCATATAGGATATTGCGTCAGAAATGCCTGCTATGAAGACAAAATCATGCATTATGAAGAATTCGAAGATTTGTTGGAACCTATTTTAAAAAAAATCATCGAATTGGGGAAAACGCTTGAAGTAAACACTCATCATGCACTGTGTCCGAACGAAGAGATATTAAAAAAATATTATGCTTTCGGCGGACGTAAGATTTCTTTCGGTTCGGACGCTCACAGAGGAGACGTGTATAAAGATTTCGATAAAACGGTAGAAATGTTGAAAGCAATCGGCTTTTCGGGATTTACGTATTTTAAACGTCATAAGGAGTGCTTTGAAAAATTCGATTGAGTACCTCCTCGCCTTAAAAAGTCGCTACGTTTTGCAGCAAAGAAACCTGAAAGGTAAAACGTAAACTGACAAAAACACGAACAAATATAAGCGAATAAAAAATCGGACTAATGAAATAACAATAAAAACGCAAAATAGCGGAAACGAAGAATAATAAAAACTCAAACTTGCGGAAACAAAGAATAATAAAAACGCAAAATAGCGGAAACGAAGAATAATAAAAACTCAAACTGGCGGAAACGAAGAAAAATAAAAGCAAATAAAAAACGCAAACGCATTTAAAAAGGCGTTTGCGTTTTTATATAGGTTTTCTTTTTATAATAAGATTTATAATAAGAAATTTTAATAAACGACTGTGCTTATAGGTGTTTAAGGTTTTCCGTTAATTTTACTCT
>CAMGKS010000078.1 GCA_946056785.1 uncultured Clostridia bacterium | reverse complement strand
CGTCTGGCTCTTGACGCATATCTGTTGTATGCAAAACTTGAAAAGTTTCCTGAACTACTTCTTCCTCCGCTACGCCTTCCGCCTCCCGATGAGAAACCACCGCCTGACGAGCCGCCTCTTCCGCCGGAGAAACCGCCTCCGCTACATCCGCCTCTTCCCATATTTATAACTCCTTTATTTAACGTAAATTTGGATTTTTCATGCTGGATTGATTTGATTTTGTTACGGTTATTAACAATTAAATTTTCGTTTAAATTAATCGCTTGCAAAACGTAATAAGCAGTAAACGTAACAAGCAAAAATCAAACCGAAATATTTCTATGCAAATTATACAATTAATTAACTTATTATGCAATTATTTTTGATAAAGTTTTTATTGCATAAATTGGATATCTTGTAATTTTGTAAATAACAGCGTTTAAGTTAAATTTTTTATAATAGGCGAATATCATATTGGATTTTAAGTCAGCTAAAAACGTAAATACATAAACGTGTTTTACGCTTATAGCTTTAAACGGAAATCTTAACAGAGTAAAACATTTTCGGATATTTTATCGACTAGTATCCATACTAAAAAAAGAGGTGTATATGAAAAAATTTGCTTTGATAATTATGCTGGCTCTTACGCTTTCGGGATTTTTACTTGGCGTTGTTCAAGTTTCAAATACGGCTTATGCCTTTGAAACTGAAAGCAAATCGGGAATTTCGGACAGTGCAAAAGCGAGTTTTATGATTGACTATGCAACCGGCAGCGTTATTTGTGCAAAAAACGAAACTGAACAGCTGCAAATTGCAAGTATGATGAAAATTATGACAGCTTTGATAACGTTTGAGGAAATTGACAACGGCAAGCTGTCAGTCGATGACGACGTGGTTATCAGCGAAAACGCACACAGTCAAGGCGGTTCACAGGTCTTTCTCGATGCGGGGGCGACACAAAAAGTCGGTCAATTGATTGAATCTGTAATCGTAGCAAGTGCAAACGACAGTTGCGTAGCTCTTGCAGAACATATTGCAGGTAGTGTAGAAGGGTTTGTAGCAAAAATGAATCAAAAAGCCGCAGAACTTAAAATGGAAAATACTCATTTTTCAAATTGCACCGGCTTACCGGCAAGTGAAAACTTTTCTTGTGCTAAAGACGTTGCCACTATGATGAGAGCTTTGGTTTCGCATCGCGGTTATTTCAATTATTCGCAAGTCTGGTTGAAAGATTTCGAACATCAATCGGGAAGAAAAACTACGATGACAAACACGAATAAACTAATAAGGTTTTATAATGGATGCGACGGCGGAAAAACAGGTTTTACAAATGAGGCGGGATTTTGTCTGTCTGCCACAGCCGAAAGAGACGGTATGCGTCTGATAGCGGTGGTTATCGGCGAAAAAGACAGTAAAACCAGATTTAAAGACGTTAGCGAGATGTTGAATTACGGTTTTGCAAATTATGAAAATACAGTGTTTATGGATACGCAAACCGAAATTCAAAACAACGTTGAAGTAAAGAAAGGCAAAGTTTCGGAAGCCGTTTTAAAATTGGATACGCCGCTTGTAAGTTTTGCTAAGCGCGGAGAAACAAACGGATATGAAGTTAAATATGAGTTACCGGAAACTATAAAGGCTCCGCTTAAAGTCGGCGATAAAGTCGGAAAAGCATACCTTGTTAAAGACGGTGAAGTCATAGGAGAATCGAACGTCATTATTGCAAAAAATATTGAGAAATCAACGTTCTTCGACGATTTAAGAAGAATTTTCGGTCTGCACAAATAAAAAAACAAGTTTTTTATCTGATTGTTTAGTAACGGTTCCGTTGCAAAAATATCCGTAGTAATTTTACTTCGGATATTTTTTTGCGTTTTGAAAATCTAAAAATCTGTGATTTAAAGCAATCGTAAAGATTGTGCATAAACGTCTGCTCACTGTTTAACGTCAGAATTAATTTCGTTTGAATATTTAAAGTTGAATATTTAATAATAAAACGTTTTAACAAAGTTTTATATGCAAAAATTAAGAAAATTATGGCTTTTTTAATTAAATTTTGTTTTCATATTTATTTAAGATTTTGTTATAAAATTATACATATTAGGGGATACGTTTGACTTTAATTTATGAATATGTTAATATTTTTAAGTTAAAACAAAAGAGATAGAGGCATTAAATTATGAATTTGAGAGACACGCTTTGTATTAAAGACGGCAGACTTAATATCGGCGGTTGCGACTGCGTCGAACTTGCAAAAAAGTACGGAACGCCGCTTTACGTTCTCGATGAAGAATACGTAAGGCAAGTTATGAGGGCATACCTCGAAGGTTTATCCGATTACGGAAAATATGCCGTTGCGTATGCTTCTAAGGCTTTAAGCTGTCTTGCTTTGTATAATATCGTAAAAGAAGAAGGGCTTTGGACCGACGTCGTATCAGGCGGAGAACTTTATGCAACGCAAAAAGCCGGGATAGATCCGAAACATATCGTTATGCACGGAAACAATAAAACTCCTAAGGAAATGAAAGAAGGCGTTGAAACGGGAGTCGGGCATATTGTCGTTGACGGAATAGACGAAATCGACAGATTAGATAAAATTGCAGGCGAAGTCGGCAAAAAAGCTACTGTCTTAATCAGGGTAAACCCGCTTGTCGAAGCCCATACGCATGCCGCCGTTCAAACGGCAAGACCTGACAGTAAATTCGGCGTTATAATCGGTGAAGAAGCGACAAACGCTATTAAAACGATTTTGACAAAAGAGAATTTGATTTTTGACGGTTTGCATTGTCATATCGGCTCGCAGATTTTCGATTATTCTGCGTTTGAGCTGGCAGTCGATACAATGGTCGAATTTATTGCGTCATTGAATAAGCAAGGTATAAAAGTCAATACTTTGAATATGGGAGGCGGCTTTGGAATTTATTATTCCGGCGACGATCCGTTGTTTACTCCTATGCGTTATGCGCATACAGTAAGAAATCTTGCCTTATTGCTTGAAAAATCAATATCGAAACACGGAATAGAGAAACCGTTTCTCATTATCGAACCGGGTCGTTCGATAGTCGGTGAGGCTGGTATAACGCTTTATACCGTAGGTACCATAAAGGAAATTAAAGGCATACGTAAATACGTGGCGATTGACGGCGGAATGTTTGAAAATCCTCGCTATGCGCTTTATCAGTCTAAATATACGGCAATCAATGCGTCGAGAGCGGATAAACCGTTTGTTCAAAGCGTTGCCGTGTGCGGTAAATGTTGCGAAAGCGGCGATATGATCGGCATCGATATTCCGCTTCAGGATACTCAGGTCGGAGATACGCTTGCAGTATTTTCTACCGGTGCGTATAATTATTCAATGGCTTCGAATTACAATATGAATGCCGTTCCGCCTATGGTTATTGTCAAAGACGGTAAGTCGGATTATATCGTAAAACCGCAGACTTACGATGACCTTATAAGAAACAATGCCCTTCCGGAATGGTTTAAGGGCTAATAAGTTAGGAAAAAATTATGCTATCATTGCTTTTCAAAAGCGAAGACGTTTTATATACCGTCGTATCGGCATTGGCATTGATTTCCGTTTCGCTTATGTCGATAACTATGCACGAAGTCGCACACGGTCGTGTAGCTTTGTTGTGCGGCGATTCTACTGCTAAACAAGCCGGCAGACTTGACTTGAATCCGTTTAAGCATTTCGATTTAATAGGTATGCTTTTGCTTTTGACGGTAGGTTTCGGATGGGCAAAACCTGTTCCGATAAACGTTGCAAACTTTAAAAACAAAAAATCGGGTGTTTTTTGGGTGTCTATTGCCGGCATTTTGACGAATCTTTTGCTTGCGTTGATATTTTTTGCAATGCTTTGCCTTGTCGCTTTTTGGTTTTCAAACGTAACCGTAATTGCAGGCTTTACCTATTATATTATGGTGTTTATTTATACGTTTTGTCTTTACGGCTTATTGATAAACGTTACGCTTGCCGCATTCAATATTTTGCCTATATGTCCGCTTGACGGCTATCGCGTCATAGAATCTTTTGTTCCGCAGAGCGGTTTTTGCCGTTTTATGCGTAAATACGGCATGATTATTTTATTGGTAATTTTGTTGGTGGGAAGCACTTTGGGAAGATACTTTTGGTATCTCGATATTGTAGGAATGTATTTAAACGTTATACAAAAAGGCATTCTGAATTTGCTTGTTAAAACGTGGGGAGCTTTTTTATGAATAATAATGAGAACGGAGAAAAGAAAATTACCAATCTATTTGACTTGGCAGGGATAGAGCAAGAAGAAGAATTGTTTGTCAGTCGTCCGGTTATTGTTTATAAATTGAGCGATTATGAAGGACCGTTAGATTTGCTTTTAACACTTGTTAAGGCAGCCAAAATCGATATCGAAGATATTTTCGTTTCCGACGTCACAAGGCAATATATCGATATAATCAAAAACACGCCGAAGGAGGAATTTGATTTCGAGTATGCCGGCGAATTTATTATAATGGCGGCAGAACTTGTTTACATAAAGTCGCTTCGTGCTTTGCCTGTCGTGAGTGATGAAACCGATGAAGAAGATGAAATCGAGCTTAAAAAACAAACACTCATTTTAAAAATGAAAGAGTATGCTATTTTAAAAGAACAGTCTGTAAAATTAGGTACTTTAGAAACGGTAAACCGTTTTACACGTGACGCAATTTTTACCGAAGACGATTATAGGGTATCGCTCACGAATCTTAGTTTGTCAAAACTCATAGAGGCATATGCAAGAGTGCTTGCCAACAGCGATAAACTTAAACAAGCAGAATTGCCAAAAACCGTTATGCGTGAAAAGTTTTCGGTAAGCGACCAAATGAACAATATAAGGCAAAAACTCGCCGTTGAAAAGAGTTTTTCGTTTTATTCGTTATTTACTCCCGATTTTGACAAGAACGATATCGTTACTACGTTTCTCGCCGTACTAGAGCTTATGAAATATCAACGTTTAAAAGCAGTGCAGGAAGAAAGTTTCGGAGAAATAATGTTATATGCGGTTGAAGGAGCATCGGAAGATCCGATAGTCTTTGAGGAGGACGACAATGGAGAATATTGAATCGATTATTGAGGCTATCGTCTTTGCTAGCGGTGAGCCGATTGAAAAAGAAGAAATTGTTGATAAAATGCCTGAATTGACGATGGCAAAACTTGATAAAGTCGTTGATAGTCTTAAAGGAAAATACTCCGGTGATTCCGGTATCGTTTTGATTGAATTCAACGGAAAGTTGCAATTTACAACAAACCCTAAAGTGGGAGATTTCGTTTGCGATATGTTGACTCCGTTAAGAGAAAAATCGCTTACCAAATCGTTGCTCGAAGTCCTTGCTACAATTGCTTACAAACAACCGATTACAAAACTTGAAATCGACGAGTTACGCGGCGTAGGCAGCGAATATGCGATTGCAGGTTTGACTAAAGCAAATCTTATAGAAGTCGTCGGACGTCGTGATACGGTAGGCAGACCGCTTTTGTACGGAACTACCGACGAATTTTTGAAAAAATTCGAGTTGACGTCAATTTCCGATTTGCCTGATTTGAGCGAAGTGCTTGAAAAAATCGACTTGATTTATGCGCCGCAACAAGAGACCTTGTTCCATAACCGCACGTTCTTGGGAGAGAACGGAGAAGTTGTGGACGTTGAAGAAAAAGAAAGCGATATAATAAACGCACTTAAACAAGTGGAAGACGAACTTAGCGAAAGCATCAAAAACGACGATGGTGAAATTGAGGAAATTTCAAAGAAGGTTGCTGCGGATACTGCGTCTGATGATGAAATTCCGGAATTTTTGCGTGGCGAAAATTATGAAACTTATGAGTAAGCTGCGTTTATTTGAAATTAAAACGGTTTTTAAATTTTAACGTTTGTTTCATTTGATATTAATATTAATTTTTAAATTAAAAAGGTCATAAATTTATGACCTTTTTATTGTTTTAGATTCTATAAAATTTATCCTTTTTAAACAATCTTTTTAAATGGCTGTTATAAATTTTTC
>CAMGKS010000077.1 GCA_946056785.1 uncultured Clostridia bacterium | reverse complement strand
CAAAAACAACGGTTTAACGTAATCCATAAATTTAAGGTCCTGGGCAAGCTTGTCTTTAAATCTGTTTACCGTATGAGTGTCCTTTTCAATCAAATCCCATTTGTTCATAACGATAACCGACGGTTTTCCCTCGTCATGAACGAAGCCTGCAATCTTTACGTCCTGCTCCGTCATGCCCTCCGTCGAATCGCACACGATGACGGTGACGTCGCTACGCCTTACCGCCATAAGCGAACGCATAACCGAATATCTTTCAAGGTCTTCGCCGATATTTCCCTTTTTACGCATACCCGCCGTATCGATGATTGTAAACTCATCGTCGCCTACCTTAAGCGGCGTATCGATTGCGTCACGAGTTGTACCGGCTATATCGGAAACGATAACTCTGTCATATCCTAACAGTTTATTTGTAATTGACGATTTACCGGCATTAGGTTTTCCAACGATTGCGATTTTTAAGCTGTTATCGACCGTGATCTCGCCGCCTTCCACGCTATTAAGCACGGCGTCAAGCAAATCGCCTATTCCCTTTCCCTGTTCGGCGGAAACGGCATACGGTTCTCCGAAACCTAACGAGTAGAAATCGTAAAAAGTATCCGTTTTATCGTTATCGACTTTGTTTACGCACAGCACAACGGGAACTTTAGCTCTTCTTAAATATGAGGCTACTTGTTCGTCGTCGACTGTTACGCCTGTCTTTCCGTCCACGACAAAAACTATGGCTTGTGCAGTATCTATCGCCAATTCCGCCTGCGTTTTTATGTGTCGCCACATTTCGTCTTGCGATTTAAGCTCTAAACCGCCCGTATCGATAAGCGTAAAAATCTTGCCGCACCATTCTGCGTCGACGTATACGCGGTCACGGGTAACTCCCGGCGTATTTTCCACAATCGAAACTCTCTTTCCGGCTATTTTATTAAAAAGAGTAGATTTACCTACGTTCGGTCTGCCTACTATAGCTATTAATGGTTTCATTTTAACTCCGATAATTTTTCTAATAAATCATTTCCCGTTTCGTTTACGACAATAACTTTCCCAAGTTCTTTTTCCACTTCCGAAAGCGAAACGTTATCCAAAAACAAAGTGCTGAACTCTTTAAGCATATTCGACGGAACGGTATAAGCGTCATAACCCCTTGGAGCTTGTTTTAATATATCTCCCGCCGTAATAAGTCCCGACACGGTAACCGTCTTTCCGAAAAATTCGTTTTCGATTGCTTTGACGGTTACGTCCAACCCGAGTTTATCTTTGATTCTTCCGACCACGGTTTTTAAAATCGGTTCAAAGGAAACTCCGGTCAACATGCAAACTCTTTTTCCGATATTAAGCGTTTCCGTTTCAGCGAAACTTATATCAACGCTTTCCAAAAACTCACGTACGAGTCCGACGCCGTTTTCTATCTGCGGAAAATCTTGATAATATTCATAATCGGGAATAGGCTTTTCGGCTTTAATATACATTTCATCGGCAGCAAAACAGAAACCGCCGTATTTATTGTATCTATCTTCAACAAGTTCAATCGTTTTTAAAGCCTCTTCTTTATCGAAAGGTTTTAAACAATCGAGTCCGTCTCTATGGGAAGTAAGTCCGACCGGAACGATTGCAACCGATAAAACGCCTTCGATTTCATGCAGACGGTCGATAGAATCGAGCATAACTTCGCCGTCGTTAATGTTTGGCACAACGACAAGCTGAGTATGCATTTTTATTCCGCCGTCTGAAAGAGTTTTCAAAATTTCCCTGAGCTTAAGCGTTGCGGGATTACGCAAAAGAGATTTTCTTATTTCATCGTTCATAGCGTGGACGGAAATATACAGCGGGCTGAGTTTAAGCCGCAAAATCCTTTTTATATCTTCATCGTCGACGTTTGTCATAGTGACGTAACTGCCGCTGATAAACGAAAATCTGTAATCGTCGTCTTTAACGTAAAGTGCGTCTCTCATTCCTTTCGGCAGTTGGTCGACGAAACAAAACTTACATTTGTTTTTACACCTTATCGGAGACAATTCTTCATCGATTTCTATTCCGAGAGACTGTTCGGCTTTTTTCTTTATGCGTACCGTTTTTTCTTTACCGTTTCTTTTTATGACGATATCGAATTTTTCATGAGCGTCATAATATAAAATATCCAAAACGTCGCAAAAAGGAAAACCGTCGAACGACAAAAGTTCATCGCCTGTTCTGAGTCCTTGTTTTTTGCCTGCAACGGATAAAGCGGTTATCTTTGCCATTAAACAGCTCCTAAAGTGGCCAAGAACTCGCATATTTCGGCAAGTTGACCTGTTTTAACTCTGTTTTTGGCGTTGTTCACAAGTTCTACGTTAAGTTCTGTCTGCAACACGTCGTAAAGTTTTATAATTACGTCCTGCGAACTCTTTGCATAAGCAATAAGTTTGTTTTCTTCTAAATATGTTACGTCGTTTTTTTGCACTTCGCCCTTCGGGGCAAAAGCGATAACGGCCTTACCGAGCAAGAACGCCTTGCTGACGGTTGCCGCCTCATAGTTCGTAATCAAAATATCGCTGACGCTTAAATAATCGCCGTAAAGGTTTAATTTGTCGAACAACTGAACGTTGTCGCAAGATTTGGCTTCGACTTTCTTTCTCAATTCGTTCAAGAGTTTTTTATCGTCTACGTAAGCAACGACGTTTATTATGTCGCCCTGATCAAAAAGCATGTCGAGCACTTCCAAATTTTCCGAACCGTTGTTTACGCATACAAATACGGTCGGAACGTCACGCAAACCTAATTTGTCCTTTAATGCCGTTTTCTCCTCTTGATTTATAGGTGTCGCCGAAAACGGAATTCCCAAAGTAAACACGTCGGTGTTAGGTATGCCGTTGCTTATCAATGCGTCTTTTATTTCTTCATTTTCGACTATGTATTTATCCACTTTTGAATCGACGGTGTTTTTATCGAGCGTGAAATCGGTCGAAAGCGAAACTATCTGCGTATTAAAACAACCGTCGACGTTTGCGGCAAGCGTAATAAGAAGTCCGTACGTTGTCGGGCAAACTACTGCAGTAGGTTTAAATCTCTTTATCGCATTGTTTATTCTGCGGCTGTAGCCTTTGATTTTCTTTTGTTTCCCGCTATCGCATTTTTTGCGGAGTTCTTTTAAAGAAGGCAGTTTGTTTATCAAGTTATTAAGACCGCCAAGCCATTTTACGTTTTTGCCGTAATCGTCTTCGTCCATAATAACGACGTAATGAGATTTTTTATCGTCGAAATAATTTTTAATCTGCGAAGAAACGATTCCTTTTTCTTCTTTTGACGTGACAATAAGAATATACGGAATATTTTTCAACTCTCCCATATCAATCCTCCAATACTATCGGCATAATAACAGGAAACTGTCTGTTTTTTGCAAAGTAATTTTTTATAGGTTTTCTGATTAATCTCGGCAATTCCGCTCTGTCTTCAAGCTCGCTGAAATTAATTTCAGATACCGTTTTTTCTACAAGCGTTTTAATTCCGTCCGCCACGTCTGCCGTAACCTCGAATCCGCGGGCTAAAATATCGCACGGAGTGGAAAGTTTTTCCGCTTTGAAATCGATTGACACCAACAAAACGATAAGTCCGTTTTCTGCAAGGTGTTTACGTTCGTTTATGATACTCTTTCCGTCGTCAAGCATTTCGCCGTCAACAAACGTTGCTCCCGACGGTACGTTTGAGTGTCTTTTCATTTCTTTAGCCGAAAAGCCGTAAACCTGACCTATTTCGGGAATGGCAATGTTAGCTTTAGGAACGCCTAACGCCTGAGCCAGCATTGCGTGTTTTACCTGATGACGGTATTCGCCGTGAACCGGAAGGAAAAATCTCGGTTTAACCAGTGACAACATTATTTTCAATTCTTCTTCGTATGCGTGCCCGGATACGTGTACGTCGTTCATTGCGTCGTAAATTACTTCCGCACCGCACTTGAACAAATTATTTATAACTCTGTAAATGTACTTGTCGTTTCCGGGTATAGGCGAACTGGATAAAACTACAAGGTCGTTTTCTCCCAAAACTATTTTTTTGAATTCTCCTTGCGACAATCTTGTCAACGCACTCATCGGCTCGCCCTGCGTTCCCGTTGCTATAATAAGTTGTCTCGAATAAGGCAGATTGCCGGCGCTTTCGACTATTATGTTTTTAGGGACTTTAAGCTCTCCGACGCTTGCGGCAACTTCGACAATCATCTTCATGCTTCTGCCCGACAAAATAACTTTTCTGTCATACTTCTCGGCAAGGTCCAAAATTTGCTGTACGCGATAATTGCTCGACGCAAAAGTCGCAACCGTAATACGCCTGTCACGATTATTGTTAAAAATCGTATCAAGAGTTCTGCCTACTACTTTCTCAGAAGTCGAATGTCCTTTTCTTTCTACGTTAGTCGATTCGCCGAGCATCAAAAGAACGCCCTTTGCTCCTATTTCGGCTATCCTTTGCAAGTTCGTCAGTTTGCCGTCTATAGGGGTCGAATCGATTTTAAAATCGCCCGTAAAGAAAACCGTACCGACGGGCGTGTCGATACTTAACGCGCATGCTCCCGCCATTGAATGGGCAACTTTTATAAATTCGCATTCGAACACGCCTAATTTGATTTTATCGCCCGGTTCAACCGTAACCATATTGGCTTCCGCACGTCTCATTGAAAGTTTATGATCCAAAATTCCGAGCGTAAGCGCCGTTCCGTAAATAGGAACTTGTATATCGTCTGCAAGATATGCCAACGCTCCTATATGGTCCTCGTGTCCGTGCGTTAAAATTATGCCTCTGACTTTGTCGATGTTATCTAAAATATAAGTAGTATCGGGAATTATTGCGTCGATTCCCGGCGTCGATTCGTCGGGGAAAGTCACTCCGCAATCAATAATTATAATGTCGTTGTCATATTCCAAAGCGGTCATGTTTTTTCCGATTTCTCCGACGCCGCCTAAAAATATAACCTTTACTTGTTTTTTCGCCACATTATCCTCCATTTTATATAATGAGATTATACACCAAACGAATTAATTTTACAATTAAATGCATTAAGTTTGTTTCAAAAGGAAAACGCCGACTTTGCGTCGGCTGATTTTTAGTCCGTTATCTTTTAAATTGTCGGCTGTTACATTTTTAACCGCAAATCATAGCGGTTTTAATCACCTATTAAAAGCATTACGAAACGTAATTCAATTTTATATACCCAAATATCGTATGCACAAATAGCGGCATATCGGTTTTAAAACGCACTAAGCAAAATTCAGTTTAATTAAATTTGATTTCTTCCGTTTAAGGGCGAAATTCACTTTGGCGAAATTCACTTTGGCAAAATTCACTTTTTATTTCAGATAAACAGGGCGTCTTATAAAGCGATTTTAAAGCGACTGTCAGAAAAGTCTGTACTGCATATCCTCGACAAGTTTAAGATTAGTTTTGTAATAGCTTTTTAAAGTTCCAATATCCGACCAATAACCGTCTAAAACAAACGCGCTCATTTCTCCTATCAATCTGGGGAATAAATCTCTGCCGAAATCGTAGAACCCGTCGGGAATATAATCGATTATTTCCTTTTTAAAAGCATAAATACCCGTGTTCACTATGCCGCTTTGCTTCTCTTCAGGTTTCTCGACAAATCTGACTATCTTATCTCCCGATAACTTTACAAGACCGTATCCTCTTGCGTCTTCCACCTCTTTGACGACGATAGTCGCCATATCGCCCGACGCATAATGCCTTGCAATCAACTCGTTGAAATCTAATTCAAAATAAGCGTCTCCCGATACAACAAGAAAATCGTCGCTTAAAGCCGAAGCGGCGTTCTTCACCGCCCCCGCCGTGCCGAGCGGCGTGTTTTCATAAAAATACGTTACGTTTGCTCCAAGCTTATTGCCGTCGCCGATATACTCTTTTATTTTATCTCCCAAATATCCCAAAGTCAAAATTATATCTTTAAGTCCGTACGATACGAGCCTCGATATAATTATTTCTATAATCGGCGTTCCGACCATGCTCACCATAGGTTTAGGTATACCGTTTGTAATCGGTCTTAACCTTTCTCCCTTTCCACCGGCTAAAATTAATACTTTCATAATTTTAGTTTAAAAAGATTTTTCAAAAGTATTCCATTTAGTTTACTTGATTTTAATATTGTTGTATAATTTT
>CAMGKS010000076.1 GCA_946056785.1 uncultured Clostridia bacterium | reverse complement strand
CAAAACTTCTATTTGCCATTTCTATCTATTCACGCCCAAACAGTCAACTTACTCTGTCAATTTGCCTTTTTATTTCCAAAAGCGTTCTGCATTTTGTTCTTTAACGAAAGATAAGCGTTTGACAATTCAAGTATGTATTTTTGTTTTTCTTGCGGAGAAAGAGTTGCGATATAATCTTTATCTCCTAATTGTAAAATCGGATTGATGATTTCTTCCCCGCAATCTAAGTATGCTTTCAATTTTTTGTACACCTGCTCCTCCATAGGCGTAAGGCTGTTTTTAGTATCGATTGTATCGAGAGAATTATAATTTACGTAGTCGTTATCTTTCAATCTTTTTTTTGCTTCTATAGCGAGTGCCCTTATAGGGCAATCCGGGTGTTTAACGTTACTCATAAGCGTATAATAGCAAAAAAAATACGCCTTGTGCCACTTTCGACAAAAACAGACAAAATATTTTATCTAAAACTACAAATTCTTGCCGTTTCCGTTTCCTAACGTTAAATATGCAAAATTTTAAACGCCGTATCAAAAAAACAGCCGCAAATTGCGACTGCTTTTTCTCGGAGAATCACTATTTTTCCAACACCAATTAACAATATTAATCTTTATTCTTTTTAGTTGCCGTTTTCGTTATTGCTTCCCTATTGCATGCTTTGCAATGCGGGCAACTTTTGCAATCAGAGCAACACGACGGCTTACCCTTAATCTTGCTTACTATTATTGAGATTATGACGCTCAATACAATCGCTACCGCCAAAACTACTATAACAATTTCAATAGGTTTCATAGTCGCTCCTTTTAACTTGCGTTTTATTTTTTATTGTCAGATTTACCACGTTTTTTAAACGACATTTTATTTTTAAGCAATTTAAGGTTGATTTTACCTTTATTTGTCAAAACGATAAGCGTTATCACGACAGCCCATAAGGCAAGGAAGATAAACAACGTCCACCACCATGAACCTATAAGGTAAATCATCATAGCTACAATATATGAAGTTACAATCCAGAATACAAGCGTCATATTGAACGACTTCTTGCTTGGAAGTTCCGCTTTAGCCGTAGCTACTGCCGCAAAACACGGAATCGTAAGCATATTGAAGGCAATGAAAGCTATGCACATAGGAATCAATGCCGATGGAGTCGTTTCAATGTCGCCGGCAATTGCGCTTATAAGTTGCGTAACCGAGTCGACTCCTTCAAGAGCTTCGTTGGCTTCAAACCCTGCCACGATGCAGGAAGCAAGCGTTCCGAACGTAGCTATTACGTTCTCTTTGGCTATAAGACCTGTAAACGCCGCAACGACGAACACCCATCCGTATTGCCCGAGCTGGCTTCCGAATCCGAGCGGAGTGAAAAGCGGTTGCAACAACATTCCTATTCCTGCTAAAATGCTGTCGTTCATCTCTGAATCCGTTAAATAATGCCAATTCCAACTGAAATGGCTCACAAACCAAATCAATATCGTGGATACTAAAATAATTGTGAATGCCTTTTTAACAAAGTGCTTTAACTTATCCCAAAGATGAGCCATCAAATTTTTAAACTGCGGCACGTGATAAGTAGGAAGTTCCATAATGAACGGCGGAGCTTCGCCTTTAAGCGTCGTATTACGCATTATGATAACCGCCAAGATGGCAACGACCATACCTAAAACGTACATTCCGTACGTAATGAGGTCAGCGTTTCCGATGCCGAATCCCGTTGCAAGCGCCCCTGCGATTGCTACAAGTATAGGTAATTTAGCACCGCAGCTGAAAAACGGAATAACTCTTATAGTTGCCGTCCTTTCTCGTTCATCGGATAAAGTTCTTGTGTTGATCATAGCCGGAACTGAACAACCGAAGCCCATAATCATCGGCATAAACGATCGTCCGGACAAACCGAATTTTCTGAACACTCTATCAAGAATAAATGCAACTCTTGCCATATATCCGCTGTCTTCCAAAATCGAGAAGAAGAGGAACAGAAGGAGAATCTGAGGCAAGAAACTGAGAACCGCAAACAAACCGCCGAAAATACCGTCGCACACAAAGCCTACCGCCCATTCGGCAACCGCTCCGTTTTCCATTCCGCCTCTTATAGCTTCGGTCAAACTGTCCGTTCCCCAAGTCAATAGATTCTGAAGAAATACACCGGGTGAAGCTATCCCCCCTTCACCGAAAAGTCCTTCGGCGACGGTTCCTTCAAGCGATACCCAGCCATCGCCCAATGCAGAGCCTATAAATAGCAAATTGGAAGAAAACGTCAGGTGGAACGTAAGGAAAAGAATCACCAAAAATATCGGAATACCCCAAATTCTGTGAGTCAATACCCTGTCTGCCTTATCGCTTTTTGTCAAACCTTCCTTTCTTTCTTTTTTTGTCAATACGCCAGACAATTTACTTGTTATGTATTTATATCGAATATCCGCAACCGCACATTCAAAATCAAAGTTTTCGTTATGCGATTTATAGTCTTCTAAAACCGGTTTAATTTGTTTTGCAATTTCGGGATAATTTTTTACCTCGATTTCATCGCTCTCCAACATCTTGACAGAGTGAAACAACGGTTCAGGCACGTCTTTATATAATGCAATCAACTCGTTTAAAACGGACGCAACTTCGCTTTCCGAAACGGGCGAATATCCCTTTCTGCCCTTTTTGGCAACGTCGTAACCACGTTCCATAAGTTCTTTGATGCCTTTTTCTTTTAACGCACTGATGATTGCGACGGGAACGTTCAATTCCTTTTCAAGTCTTTCGACGTCGATTTTATCGCCGTTTTTCTCAAGTACGTCGCCCATGTTCAAAGCGACTACGACAGGAATATCGAGTTCCAGAATCTGAGTAGTCAGATAAAGATTCCTTTCAAGATTAGTGCAATCCACAATGTTTATAATACAATCGGGATTTTCCTTCAAAACGAAATCTCTGGAAATAACTTCTTCGGGAGTATACGGACTTAAACTATAAATTCCCGGCAAATCGATAATATCTACGTTTTCGGGCAGTTTTTTATATTCTCCCTCCCTTTTATCTACGGTAACGCCCGGCCAGTTGCCTACGTGAGCAGTGCTGCCCGTCAAGGCATTAAACAGCGTCGTTTTACCGCTATTAGGATTTCCTACAAGTGCAAATCTCATTTATACCTCCATAACGACGGCTTGTGCCTCGCTTTTTCTCAAAGTCAATTCATAACCTCTGACAGTTATTTCGATAGGGTCTCCCAAAGGTGCGGCTTTTCGCATAACCACTTCCACTCCCGGCGTTATACCCATATCAAAAAGCCTGCGGCGAATTTTCCCCTCGCCGTTTATGCTTTTTACCCTGCCGCTCTCTTTAGGCGTAAAATCTTTCAGCAATTTTTCCATAATACTCCTTTCAGGCAACGAATATCCTCATTGCCAAATCTTTATTCAATGCAAGTCTTCCGTCACGTACTTTAAGTATAACGGCGCCTTTGCTGTCGGAAAGCGAAGTCACTTTGCTGCCAACCATTATTCCTAAATCAGACAGGTGTTTCACGGTTTTCTCGTCAAGTACAATTTTCTTTATCTCCATTTCTCGTCCAAACGGAGCTATTCCTAGTGCCATACTCATCCTCCTATTTATTAATTAAATTCAATATGCTTTTTCTGTTTTCGTCACTAAGCGAACACGTAACTGCTATTGCGTCACGTTGAGCTTTTTTTTGCGAACTGTTACATTTTTCGATCAGCAATTTTTCAATGGCTTTCGCACAAGTCATATATTCACTGATTATTTCTTTTGCCGGCAGAGTGAGAAAGTACAATCCGTTTTCATTGCGTTCAACGTAATTCTTTTCTTCGAGCCTTGCCATTGCTTTATAGATGCTTACGGTAGATACTCCCAAAAACCTGGATAAATCAATCTGCCTTACTCCACCGTTTTCAGTAAGTTTGTCAACTGCGTTTAAATACCTCAATTCGGAATAAGTCATACCCGTTCTCCTTTATTTAGGTTTGTTTCCGTTTGTTTTAGGTTCGCATATGCGAACTGCTGCGTAAAATAAATAGTTTTCGCATTAAAAGTTTTTGCATTAATTTTGCACTAACCTTATTATTTTTGCGTTAAACTTATTATTTTGCACTAAACTTATAGTCAGGCTTCTTATTGCAAGCCTTTACACTATATGCAAGCTATTTATCGGTTAGCAAACAAAGTCGATACTGACAAATATTACGGCAAAAGCCGATGCTAACCGATATACAATATCTCAGGTTCGCATAATCGTAGGTTCGCATATGCGAACTTATCGTTTAAAAAAAATCAAACTTTACGACTTTTATTTACGCCGCCTACTCATACAAACATAATTACTCTTTGACGTAATTTATCCGCATTGACTTATTCGGCTGTGTTTACAAAATAGCTTTAAGTTTGAACAGACGATTTAAAGGCAAATCTAACCCAACATCATTTCTACAGCATTATAATATGCTTTAAAAGTAAAAAAGTCAACGCTTAAACCATAGCTAATTTTTTCCAATAAAGCATACGCTTGCTTTCTAAAAGTTGCTTAAAAAGACGGCATCACCGATAAGACGTAAAATCATTTCGATTTGTTTCGTTCGCTAAATGTTTTTATGGCGTTCAAAGACTCGGGACTGATTACGTGTTCGATTCTGCATGCGTCGTTTTCAGCGATATCCGCTCTGACTCCTATACCCTCCAAAAAAGCCGTCAATATTTTATGCCTTTCGTATATATCTTTTGTATATTCTAAACCTAACTTAGTAAATTCGATTTTTCCGCTTGTATCGACGGTAATATATCCTTTTTCTTTCAAAAGGTTGACGCCTCTGGAAACGCTGGATTTTGAATATCCCAATTCCGCGACAATATCAACGCTACGCACGTAGTCGCTTCTGGTTTTCAACAAATATATCGTTTCGAGATACATTTCTCCGCTTTCCAAAATTTTCTTTTCCATGCCTAAATTATAAAACTAAAAAAAACAAAAGTCAACAACGGTATTTTTTGTATGCACGTTGCGGTTTAAAATGATATTGACTGCCAAGCATAATCATGTTATAATTTCCTAGGTGATAATTATGAAAAAAGAAAAATTAAATTCGTTACAAACAGATTCTGCCGAAACAATTCAACCGCAAGCGGCTGAAAACGAAAAAGAGGCAAAAAACCAAAAGCCTGAAAAGGTTAAAGCCGAAAAGCCTGAAAAGGTTAAAGTTGAAAAGCCTAAAAAAGTTAAAGCTGAAAAGCCTGAAAAAATCAAAGAAAAAACCGTAACGGATAAAAAAGCAAAACCGAAAAAAGAGAAAGTCAAATATAAATTCGCATCCCCGTCAAAAGCGGAAAAAATAGGAATAGCCATAGTTTTTTCCGCCATTATTCTTGTCGTCGGATTGGCAATCTTTTTAGGATTTTTTCTTTATTTAGTTTATTGATCAATCGGATTAACAAGCCGAAATCTTTAAACGAAATCATAAATCTTGTAAATTCTCAAATTTAAAAGCTACGAATACTCGTAGCTTTTTTATACCTGAATTTTAAACAATACTGAATTTAAACGTTAACCGAATTTGAACAATACTGAATTTAAACGTAAAACGAATTTTAAATTGTAATCGAATTTAAAATTTAATTTGCGTTGTCCTCTATTTTCAAAAGCACTCTTCCCTGCTTAGCACCGCAAAGAGGGCAAACTTCAAACGCTGTTTTTCCCGTCGCCTCATAGCCGCAATCGCCGCACTTCCATTTTACAGCTTCTTTTTTACTGTACAAAGTGCCGTCTTTAAGTTGCGTATATAATTGTTCAAACAACATCTTATGACACTTTTCAACGCTGATTACGTTTTTAAAAAGATTAGCTATATCCGTAAACCCTTCTTCTCTTGCAATTCGCTCGAATTCCGGATAAATTCTTTCGGCTTCGTTCTTCTCGTCGTTTGCGGCAAATTTAAGATTGTCAAGTAAATTCCATTTTTGTTTAAACGGATAGCCGCTGTCTATTATGATATCTTCGATTTCGTGTTTTGTAGCAGACTGAATAAAAGAATAAAACATTCTGGCATGATTAAATTCGTTGAACGCAACTTTATCTATGAGATTTGCCATTGCGACAAAGCCTTCGTTTCTTGCCCCGTATTCGATAAATTCATAACGTGTTCTTGCC
>CAMGKS010000075.1 GCA_946056785.1 uncultured Clostridia bacterium | reverse complement strand
CCTTCCGGTCAAACCACTAGAAATGCCCCCGAGCTCTACTTGTGCTGCACTGATAGGGAGCATTTTCTACCATATTGTTTTTAACCTTATATAAGCTAACTGTAAAATTTCATATAAAGCAAACGAAAAAATTAAAAAGGTGGGTTATGGTCAATAAAGCCGTTGAAGAAAAAGAATCGGTATTCGTCAGTTCAAAAGAATTTGCAGAAGATAACTGCTTAAAAATATTTTACGATACTCCCGACACGAAAATTAGATTGCAGACAGTGACGGTTAACCGTCCCGGCTTATTGCTTGCCGGTTTTGAAGACTATTTTGCGTCAAGCCGCGTTCAGGTTGTTGGCAGTGCGGAAATAGCGTATCTCAAAAGTCTTGAAGAAGAAAAAGCGATAAAACGTCTGGAAGTATTTTTATCCAAGCAGATTCCGTGCGTAGTTTTGACAAGAGGCTTTATTCCGAACGATAGATACCTTGAAATTGCCAAAAAATTTAATTGTCCCATTTACGGTTCGGAAAAATCTACTTCTGAATTTGTAAACGATCTTGTTCATTATCTGAACGAGTTGTTATGCGACAAAACCGACGTACACGGCGAGTTGCTCGACATATCGGGAATAGGAGTTTTAATTACCGGAGAGAACGGAATAGGTAAAAGCGAGACCGCCCTCGAACTTGTTCATAGAGGGCATATGCTTGTGGCGGACGACAGAGTTATTATAAAAAACATAAAAGGCAGGCTTATGGGCAGTGCTCCTAAACGCATAAGAAATTTGCTCGAAGTAAGAGGAGTGGGAATAATAAACGTTGAAGATATGTACGGTATTTCCGGTGTTTTGGAAGAAAAGCAAATCGGACTTAACGTTGAGCTTGTCAAATGGTCAGACGATATTGAGAGAATAGGCGACAAAAACATATATACGGATATTCTGGGAGTTAAAATTCCGAAAATCTCTATTCCCGTGATTGCGGGCAGAAATCTTGCTATTGTAATCGAAGCGGCTACAAAAAGCATGTGCTTAAAAAGCATAGGAAAAAATCCGCTTGACGATATACTAAAAAACATGAAAAATCTGAATAACAGAAAAATCGATTAAACTAATAATAAAGACTTCAAGTTTAGTTTTAAATATTCTCAATTATCGTTTACGACGGCTTTTAGATAAACTTACGTTTATCTTGCAAACGAAGAAACAAAATTACGTTTAAGGCATATATTGAGATATGCCAAACTATTGCGAAATCAGCGACGCCTTAATTATATATGAATTATCCGCCAAAGATATAACAACTTTCAAAGGCGGCGGTATCATAGAAAAAACCATATTTCCCAAAACGGAGGAAGCTCTTTTCAAATATGCGGGGGAAGCCGATTTTATATTGGGTAGGGGCAGTAATCTTATAATATCGGACGGCTTAAAAAAAATAACCGCTCTTTCGCTTAAAATGCTCAATAAGGTCTCTTGCTTTAAAGATGAAATATACACTCAGGCGGGAGCTACTGCTAAAAACCTCCTTGACGTGGCTTTAAAAAATTCTCTTACGGGGTTTGAATTTCTTCACCGTATACCGGGTAGCGTCGGCGGTCTTATAAAAATGAATGCGGGGGCGTTCGGACAGCAGATAAGCGATACGTTGACGTGTTGTTCGGTTTTAAACGACGGCGTAGTTAAAGAAGTTAAGCCGAATTTCGGCTATCGCACAAGCGATTTAAGCGGTATAGCGATATCCGCAAAATTCAAATTGAAACGCAGCAAAAGCGAGGATATTGCAAACAGAATCAAAAGTAATTGTTTAAAAAGAGTTTCAACGCAACCATCTAATCCGTCGTGCGGAAGCGTTTTTAAAAATCCGCCGTTTGCAAGCGCGGGGAAAATCATCGAGGAGTCGGGATTTAAAGGCTTTAGAATCGGCGGTGCGGAAGTATCGGATAAACATTGCAATTTTATAATTAATAAGGGCGGAGCAACGGCGGACGACTTTTTGCAAATAGTCGACAAAATCGAAAAAACAGTTTATTATAAATACGGAATACGTTTAGAAAGGGAGTTTAAGTTACTTGATTAAAATCATCGGTGATTATCATATACACACCAAATTCAGCGACGGCAAGAGCGATACGGATACCGTTATAGCCGCCGCAAAGAAAACAGGCTTAAAAGAATTTGCGTTGTGCGACCATTCTTATCGTAGTTGGTTTGTCGGTATGACCGACGATAAACTTGAAAAATCTAAAAACGCTTTGTCTTGCCGTCATGACGAGCAATGCCGAGCTTTGCAATCTATAGAAGGAAATATTCTTAATTTCGACGGCGAAATCGACGTTCCGCCCGACGCTTATAAGCGTCTCGATATGTTAAGCGTAGGTTTTCACAGATTCGTTACAAGAGGCGACGGCCGTGACAGAAAGCAGTTTATTTTGCGTAACGGTTGGACGGAAAATTTGCCCGACGAGCTTATTGAAAAGAACACTAAGGCATATATAAAGGCAATAGAAAAATATCCCGTAGACGTTATATGCCATATAGGGCATAGGGCGAAAGTTTACGGAAAACGCTTGTTTGAATGTGCTAAGTCCAACGGATGCCATATCGAGCTTAACGAAAAACATATCGAAACGTTGGAACCGATGTTGCAAATCGCAATCGAAAGCGGCGTTAAATTTATTTTGGGAAGCGACGCTCACCGTGCCGAGAACATAGGACGTTTTGACAGAGTAATAAATGCGATTGAAAAATACAACGTTCCGCTTGACAGAATAGTCGGAATCGATTGTCAGCTTACTGTGAGGAAAAAATGAATTTTAAAGAACTCGTGACCGAAGAAATTTTGTCCTCCTGCCCGAAGCAACTTTGTTGCGGAAGGGCTTTTTTGTCTGCCGTTTTAAAAACGTCGGGAAGCATTGAACTGACAAAAAAAGGAATGACTTGCGTAGTCGCCGTTGACAATGCGTCGGGGGCGGAAAGAGTCGGAGAAATAGTTAAAGATATATATTGCACTGACGTTGAGATAGAAAAAAGCAAGATAAAGAGCGGAGTAAAACGCGGGGAAGACGTTTTTACGGTAAGAATACCGCAAGGCATCTGTAAAGACGTTCTGTCCGAATGCGGCTTGATGGAATTGGATAACGATAAATTTTCGTCGTTTGTAAGAGGCGTGCCAAACGCAGTCGTTAAAAATACCTGCTGTGCAAAAGAATATCTTAAAGGTTTGTTTCTTTCTTCCGGAAGCGTGTACGTTCCTTCGACTACCGAAAGCGGGCATAGCGGTTATCACATAGAGTATCAGGTAGTCGACGAAAAGGAAGCTTATGACGTTTTAGAACTTTTGAAAAGATTTGCCCTTAATTTTAAGACCAGCGAAAGGGGAAACAATTTTTTGGTTTATGCAAAGGACAAAAACGTTTTACTTGATTTTTTCAGAGTTCTTTCTTTGACGGAAGCGTCAATTGAATTGGAAAAAATCATTGCCGACCGTGAACTGAACAACAGCATCAACCGTAACGTAATATGCGAAGCGGCGAATCTGGATAAGACTTTTGCCGCCGCTGCGAAACAGATAGTGGCAATAGAAGAGATTCTAAAAGAAGTCGGTTTGGACAATTTGCCCGATGGTTTGAAAGAAGCGGCAAACGCAAGACTTAACAATCCTACGGCTTCTCTCAGCGAATTGTCAAAAATTTTGGGAATTTCAAAAAGTTGTTTAAATCACAGGTTGAGAAAAATTATGGAAATTACGGAAGGAGAACGTGATGGAAAGTAAATTTGTCCATTTGCATTTACACACCGAATACAGTCTGCTCGACGGTGCCGTAAGGCTTGACCGTATTATCGGCAAAAAACCTGACGGAGGCACTATTCATGCGTATCCGTTAAAGGAAGCGTTGCTTGCCGACGGACAGCAAGCCGTTGCTATTACCGACCACGGAAACATGTACGGCGTTTATACTTTTGTTTCCACGTTAAAGGGAAGCGGAATTAAGCCTATTATCGGAGAAGAATTTTACGTTGCTCCCGATATGTACGATAAGCGTACCGAGGTTTTGCGTTCCCGTGATCACCTTGTTTTGCTTGCTAAAAACGAATGCGGATACAAAAATCTCATGGTACTTTCTTCAAAAGCATTTATAGACGGCTTTTACCAGAAACCGAGAATCGACCTTAAATTGCTCGAACAATATTCGGAGGGACTAATATGCACGTCAGCTTGTCTTGCGGGAAGAATTCCGAGATATTTGCTTGCCAATGAATACGATAAAGCAAAAGAGTATGCTTTAAAACTTAAATCTATGTTCGCCGATGGTGATTTTTATATCGAGCTTCAGGACCATGGACTTCAGGAAGATAAGTTGGTACTTCCTCAGCTTGTTAAACTTGCAAAAGAAATCGGAGTAAAAGTCGTCGCTACAAACGACGTGCACTACGTCAAAAGGGAGGACGCAGACATTCAGGATACGATGATGTGCGTTCAGATGGGTTGTAAAAAAACCGACGTAAGCAGCGTTCGTTTTGACAACGATAATTTTTACTTAAAGTCGCAACAGGAAATGATTGACCTTTTCGACTGGTGTCCCGAAGCTATTGAAAGCACGATAGAAATAGCGGAAAAGTGCAATTTTGAATTCGTTTTAAAAAGAAACTCTATTATTCCAAGATATACGAACGACGAAATGAACGGCAGAGACGAAGCGGAATATCTGCACGACCTTGCTTATGAGAGGATTCTGACCCGTTATCCCGAAATAACGCCTGAAATTAAAGAAAGACTTGACTATGAACTTTCCGTCATAATCGAATGCGGATATGCCGGATACTTTTTGATTGTATGGGATTTCGTAAACGCGGCAAGAATGAGAGGCATTCCGGTAGGTCCCGGTCGTGGTAGCGGCGTAGGTTCTTTAGTCGCTTATTCCATAGGCATCACCGACGTTGACCCTTTAAGGTACAATTTGATTTTCGAAAGGTTTTTGTCGAAAGAACGTGTTTCTATGCCGGACTTCGATATAGATTTTTGCTATAACCGCCGTGGTGAGATTATCGATTACGTCACCGAAAAATACGGCAAGGATAACGTGTCGCAAATTATAGCTTATTCGACTATGAGTGCCAAAGCGGCTATTAAAGACGTCGCAAGAGTTTACGACGTATCTTTTCAGGACGCCAACAACTGGGTAAAAGACTTGCCTAAAATGGGAAAACCGTTTATAGGGGAATCTCTCGGAGAATGGGGAAAAGAAGTTGTTCCCGCATTTAAGGAACTTTACGAAACTAATCCGGAAGCGAGAAAAATCATAGACATAGCAAAAGGCTTGGAAGGAATGCCAAGGCAGGTTTCCATGCACGCCGCAGGCGTCGTTATCTGTCCTGACCCGATTGTCGAGCACGTACCCCTTCAAAGAAACGGAGACGATATTACCACTCAATTCGATAAGGGACAGATTGAAAGCGTCGGGCTTTTGAAAATGGACTTTTTGGCTTTAAAAACGCTTACCGATATAAACGAGGCGGAAAAGTATATTTTTGAAGATAAAGGCGTAAAAATCGATTTCAATAAATTAGGTTACGACGACCCTGAAGTTTATAAACTTATTGCAAGCGGAGACTGCGAAGGCGTGTTCCAGCTTGAAAGCAGCGGCATGAAACAGTTTATGGCAAAGTTGAAGCCTGATAAATTAGAAGAAGTAATAGCGGGAATTTCAATCTTCCGACCGGGCCCTATACAGTTTATGGACGACTATATCAACGGAAAAAAGGAGCCCGAAAAAGTTAAATACGCTCATCCCGTTTTAAAAGATATATTAGGCGTTACTTACGGCTGTATCGTTTATCAAGAGCAGGTCATGCAAATAGCAAAAGACCTTGCCGGTTTCAGTTTCGGCGGAGCGGACATTATGAGACGTGCCATTGCCAAAAAGAAACTTGACATTTTAAACGAAAACAAAGCTTTGTTTATTCATGGCGGAGATATGACCGTATCGGGCGGCGTGGTGACTCACGTTGCCGGTTGCGTGGCAAACGGCGTGTCGGAAGACGTGGCGGAAAAATTGTGGAATCAGATTCTCGATTTCGCTTCTTACGCATTCAACAAGTCGCATGCGGCGGCTTATGCGGTTGTCAGTTATCAGACGGCATATTTAAAAAGGTATTATCCGTTGCATTATATTATGGCTGTTGCAAAC
>CAMGKS010000074.1 GCA_946056785.1 uncultured Clostridia bacterium | reverse complement strand
GAGCAGCGGTCTCCAAAACCGCTGGTTGCGTGTTCGAATCGCGTCTCCCCTGCCAAAACATCTCAGTCGAGAGGTTTTTTATTTTGCATTTTTATTTTGCAATGGTACAGTTGATTTAATTTTACAATTCAGATAGTAAGCTAATACAATCTAATGTAAGCTAATTTATGTTTTTATAAGATAGTTGGTAGCTAACAAGCAAATTTCATTTTCGGTTTAGTTTGCAGTTGATTTTGCAAGTTAAAATTTATGTTATTTTAACGCCGTAGCTGTGTATATGGGAATAGAATCGGCAAATGCCGATTCTATTATTTAAAGCGACAACGCTAAAACGTTAACGTTATTGAACGTGATATTTTTTGCTGTTGAATAAAAGTCCGTGGTATATAGGCATAAACAATAAAGCCGTTAAAAGCGTTATAGGAACGACAATCGGAGCGATTACCGATACGGGAGCGTTTATGTCTGCTCCTACTATGAAGAAGCCTATAAGTAAAACTATAACCGACAATTCTAAAAACAGCATTGCCGAATTCAGCATCGCATATTTAAAATTGAATTTAGGACTTGTTCGTTTGTTCGGTTTAACAAAATACGTTATGAGCGGAATTAGATATAAACCTATTCCTATTGCAAGAGCAGCTATAAACACGTTCTGAGAAACGATTTTAAAACAGGTTCCCCATAGTATTGCCAAAAGTAACAGGTAGGTGGCAAGAGACAATAAATTGCTGTCACGTCTCAATTTGTTTATAAAAACGAAATTTCCATAATAATACTGTTGTGACTCAGATTTATCGTAAGTTTTCAAGTTGAAACCTTTTGAGTACAATCTGTTTTGTAAAACTGCGTCTTGATAAACAGGTCTGTCGTCCTCTGATTTCGCAGGCGATTGAATTATTTCCGAATTAGTAAGTCCGTCAAAGAAATCGACGTATGGTGCGTCTGACTTTTCAAATTCAAAATTCCCTTCAAGTTTCGGAGTTACAAAACTCGTTGCGTAATCTTTTTCCTCCGCTTGTGTTTCAACTTGCAATTCGTTTTGTTTTCGTGCGTTTGCCTCACGTTCTTTTTCCTCTAAAACTTCTTTTAGCGATCTGTTTCTTGCTTCGCTGACCAAAACTTCGTTTTCCGGCTTTGGCGGATTTTTTCTGAGTTCCTCAAAATGTCTGCCTTCGGCGTCATCGATGACGGAAAATATTTTTAACATACCGCCACGCTTAGGAACTTCATTGTTATTTGGTTGTTGTGATTCTAACAAAGCGGCTTCTTTTCTGGCTTTAATCATATTGTCCAATCTTTCGTCAAACGTATTGCCGAAAAAAACAAGTCTTGTATCAATATTTTCAGGGGACTGTGAACTGCCTTGAAAATCATTTTGCGTATTATCTTGTTGTACGTCGTTTTGGCTAGTTAATAATTCAACGTTTTCTAAGGTCGAATTTGCGTTGTTTAAACTTTCAACGTTTTGATAAAGAGAGTTATCGGCATTTTCTTGCGTGAGTTGACAAACGTCTGCCGCAACCGTGTTATCTGCCGCAACCGTGTTAATTGCATTTTCGTTATTATTTTCCGACTGTATTTCAGAAAGGTTTTCAGATTGATTTAAACCGTCGTTAGGTTTTACGTTTGCCAAATTTTCTTCGTTTGCAGTTTTATCTGCGTTTTCCGAAACGTTTGGTTTGACTTCGTTCTGAAAAATCTTTGACGGATTTTTCATTGCCGATTCTTCCAAAAATGCAATTTCTTTATCGCTCATATAGGCGCCGTCGTTTTGCGGAATAATGCACATGCCGCTTTGACTTTTGTCTATATATTTGTATACGATTTTTTCTTTGTAGACAACTTTTTTCTCTTCTTTTTGTTTTGTGTAAGGACGCAATTCATCTGCGTTAAAAGGAGCAGTGCGATTTTCAAAATCAAATTCGTTGTCGGAAACGAGTTTGTCTAATATCGTGCGTGAATATTCGTATTCGTTCTTTTCCTTATTAAGATAATTTTTCCCTTCTTCCGTAAGGCGGTAATAACGTCTTTGTCCGCCACCGGTAATTTCAGGGTCGCCGGCGTATGAAGAAATAAGGCCGGTTTTTTCCAACCTTTTTAAACAGCTGTAAAGGGTAGCTTGTTTAAGTTTGTACCGTCCGTTGCTTTTTTCTTCTATTTCTTTTAAAATGTCATAACCATAGCGGTCGCCGTCGGCAAGGGAGTTCAAAATTATCGTAGTGACGTTGCCACGGATAAGGTCGCTATTAACCGAAGAAATATCCATAATTACACCTTACTTTATCTTATCAAACCATTCTAAAAATGTCAATAATTTACTAAAACTACCTTATAAATCGGGATTTTCAAGAGTACTTTTAAAATTTTTATAAACGTAACCGTAATTTATTTTGTTTTTTGTTATAAAAGCTTAAATTGCTAATGCGTCGACAAGGCGAGCGTTTAAAGTGTTATTGAAAAATTTAATTTATTAACTGATTTGAGAAAGGGTCGTTAAGTAATCTTAAAATTAGTTTATCGTTAGTTGTTATCGATATAAGATTAAGTTGCGTTTAAAAAGTCGTTTAAAATCAAAATTTCTTAAAATACAAATTTAGTTTAATAATTGAAAAAATGAAGAAATTTAACTTTAATAAAAAATTTAAGCGTTTTAAACGTACTCGCCTAAAGATCGGCACAAACAGTTTAAAAGTTTTTGCTTATTTTATGACGGTGAAAACAATAAATTGCCGAACTTTAAAAATCAAAAAGCAGGAAAATATTTATATTTCAACGTTAGTTTTCTATATTCACGTTTTAACGTCAATTTTCATCGTCATTTTTTAGTTTAATAACTTCAGCAGCTTGTCTGCGGTGGTCGTCGCTTATTGCCGCATAGTGTTTTTTGGTTGTATTTACGTCTCTGTGCCCCAAAACGTCGGCAACCATATAAATGTCTCTCGTTTCACGATAAAGGTTTGTGCCGAAAGTACTGCGTAATTTATGAGGAGAAATTTTTTTAAGAGGAGCAATCAGGTGGGCATATTTTTTCACTAAGATTTCTACAGTTCTTACGCAAATTCTCTTTTTTTGCAAAGACAAAAAAAGAGCGTCGGGATCAAGAGCGTCTTTTACGTTTAATCTTTCATCGTAAATATATTCTCCCAAAGCGTCTTCGACTTCTTTGCCAAAATACAAAATAGTTCTGCTGCCGCCTTTTCGGGTGACTGTAAAAGCTCTATTGTTAAAATCTATATCGTTGATATTCAAGCCTACACATTCGCTGACACGAATTCCCGTTCCGAGCAGTAGCGTAACGATGGCTTTATCTCTGACCTTCGTTTTTTCGTGAAAATCAAGACTTTTTTTCGTTAAACCGTCGCCTGTTTGCGTTGCGTTTAAAATGTTTTCAACTTCTTTTCCTTCGAGACGGATTATTTCTTTGTCGTGCAGTTTTGGCATTGTGACTTTTGCCGCAGTATTTGCAACGATATCGCCTTTGTTGAAAAAATATTTAAACATGGCTCTGACGGTAGACAATTTTCTGGCTTTTCCGTTTGCTTCGTTTGTATAGTGTTTTCCGTTAAAATCATAAGACGAAAGCCATTCAAGATAGTTTTCTAAATCGTAGGTTGTGATTGTTTCTAAGTCCGCTTTGCAAAATTCGGTAGGTATGCGGTTTTTAAAACGTCTCGTGCCGACTGTGAGATAATAAAAAAACACACGCAAATCGTATGCGTAGTTAAGGCGGGTAAGTTCCGACGTCAAGGAAGCTATACCGACGAAAAATTCGTCGGTAAATTCAGGAAGTTCCTCTTTTAAATTATTGAGTTTCTCTAAAACCTCTGCTTTTCTGAGCTTGAAATAGTCTGCCACTGATTTTTCCTTTATACTTTTTGCGTGATTGCCGTAATCGTAATTGAAAACGGAGAGCGAAATTTGAAGATTGCAAAGCGGTAGATAAAACGGCGGTGGATAGTGTATATCGTTTTGCCCCACTCTTTGATAAAGCACTTTAGCGTTAAGTGACGCTAAAACTTGCGTTATTACTTGCGTTGCCGTATATTATTAACTTGCGTTACTGTATGTATTGAAAGCTTTATTATGCAATTTAATCACGGACAATAAATATAAACGTATTAATTGTCAAATTTCAATAAAACCGTAATTTTTATAACTTATTAAAAATGTCGCCGTAAACAAAATGCATAATTACGTAACAAGCGTTATTCCTGACAATTATTTTGCTTTTAAATTTTGCTTTTGCTTAAATTTTCAATTAATCTCTTTAAGAAATTTTTCTATTCTGTTTAACGCTTCGTCTAAAGCTTTTATCGAATATGCATAGCTTATTCGAACAAAATCTTTTCCCGATGAGCCGAAAGCCGAACCGGGTACAACGGCAACTTTTTCTTTTTCCAGCAATTTGAGAGAAAACTCGTCGCCGTCAAGACCTGTTGATTTTACAGAAGGAAAAACGTAAAACGCTCCTTTCGGTTCAAAGCATTTTAAGCCCATTTCGTTAAGCCTTGCAAGCAAATATCTGCGGCGTTTGTCATATTCTTCACGCATTGCCGCAACGCTTGCAAAACCGTCTTCAAGACCTTCTTCGAGTGCGGCGATAGCCGCATATTGACTAGCCGTCGGAGCACACATAATTGTGTATTGGTGAATTTTATACATTGCATAAGCAATTTCCTTTGGGGCGGCAAGATAGCCGAGTCTCCAGCCGGTCATTGCGAATGCTTTTGAAAATCCGCTTACTAAAATAGTGCGTTCCTGCATGCCTTCCAGCGAAGCTACAGAGCAGTGTTTTAAGCCGTACGTAAGGTCTCCGTAAATTTCATCCGACAAAACGATTAAATTGTTTTCGATAATCGTATGGCGAATTTTTTCAAGTTGTTCACGAGTCATTATTCCGCCGGTAGGGTTGTTAGGGTAAGGCAGAATGAGGACTTTGCTTTTTTTAGTTATGACTTTTTTAAGTTCTTCGTCCGTAATTATGAAACCGTTTTCGGAAGTGCATTTTATAGGTACGGGAACGGCTCCGGCAAGTTCTACGCACGGAACGTATGAAACGTATGAAGGTTCGGGGATAAGAACTTCATCGCCGTTTTCGAGCAATGCTCTTAAAGATAAGTCTATAGCTTCGCTTGCACCGACTGTAACGATGATTTCATCATTGTAATCGTATTTTAAACCTTGCGACGTTTCGAGATACTTAGCTATGAGTTGTCTCAGTTTTAAAATTCCTGCATTAGAGGTGTATTGTGTGTAGCCTTTTTGAATAGATTTTATCGCTTCGTTACGCATTGACCAAGGCGTAATAAAATCCGGTTCGCCAACGCCGAGAGAAATTGCACCTTTAATTTCGCTTACTATGTCAAAGAACTTTCGTATGCCGGAGGGTTTTATGTTTTGAACCCTTTTTGTCAAAATTTTGCTGTAATCAATCATGCTCCGACTGCCATCCTATGTTCGGAATCGACGCTAAGTTTTACGCCGTCGATTTTATATTTCTTCAATATGAAGTGCGTTGCTGTAGAGATAACTCCGTTTAACGTGGATAGTCTTTCAGAAACGAACATTGCAACTTCTCTTAATGATTTTCCTTTAAGAATAACGCAAAAATCATAGCCGCCGCTCATCAGACTGACCGAATCGACCTCATCAAACGATGAGATTTCTTCTGCGATGGCTTCAAAACCTTTTGACCTTTCAGGCGTCACTTTTACTTCGATCAGAGCCTGAACGTCTGCGGAATCTTCATCGACGTTTGTAATTGTTGTGTATTTAACAATTATACCGCCGTTTTCCATGTCGGCTATTGCTTCAGAAACTTCTTTTTCGGTTTTTCCGAGCATCTGAGCAATTTTTTTTGCTGTAAGTCTTGCGTCCTCAGTCAAAACGCTTATTATATCTTTTTGAAGTTTGTCCATATATCCTCCTGATTAATTTATAATATCACAATTAGTTTTTAAAAACAATGTTTTTTAAACAATTCGCAAAAACCTGAAGAGATTGAAAATTAAACGGAATTGTAAAAATTTGATGTAATTGTAAAATTTTAAACAAAGGCGTAAACGATAGACAAAAGGGAAGCGTTTCAAATAGTGATCAAGCGTAAAATAGTGAGTGATTTATAAGCATTTAGATTTATAAACGCTGTCGTTGTACGGCAGGTGCGGTAACAAA
>CAMGKS010000073.1 GCA_946056785.1 uncultured Clostridia bacterium | reverse complement strand
CTTCCGATTTTTCAGCGTCGGAATTGTCAAGAGCCAGAGCTTATCTTAAAATCGACGACCTTAAAAAGGTAATTGCCGAACCTGAAAGAGCGGTTGCGACTTTGAAAAAGATGGAAGACGACTTAAAGGCACTTATTCCTAAAATCGAAAGCAACCAGGCAAAGATAAACGGATTCGGTGAAATCAGCAATCCTGTCGATAACGAAGCTTTGAAATATAAGGAAGAGTTGATGGCAAAACGCAACGCAAAAAATATCAGTAGCGATATCGACAGTTTAAAAACAAAAGACATAGAAGCAATAGACGTTGACAACGTCATAAAAATCGAGGAGGAGAACTAAAAATGGCTTTCTATAAATCAAAAACAGAAAAAGAAATTATGGCTCAGATGGAAAGAGACGAGCAAATGCAGGTTTTTAACGACCAGATTAACGAACTTACCGCAAAAAGACAGGAATATGCAAATATTGCGGCTCAGGCAGAAATTAACGGCGACCAAGGAAGCTATGACGTTGCGGTCAGCGCTCTTATGGAACTTAACGACGTAATTAGCTCGCTTACGCAAACAAAAGCCAATTTCGATATTATAAACGTTTCGAACTCGATTGCACAGAATATGGCAATGGCTATCAACGCTTTGGATAAGATGGCAGGCAACAAGGCAAAAATGCCTGATATCAAGAAAATTCAGAAAGCCAACGTTAAGATCAGTAAGTATATGAGAAATATCAAGATTTCTCAAAAAGCTATGGCAGGCGCTATGAGAACCTCGAATCCTGCTAACAAAGCAAGAAGCAGTGAAGAAATCGCTTCCGTGCGTCCGATGATTGACGCCGCACGTGCCAAACTTAGCGGAACGGTGCTTCCGAACAGTGCGGCTACGAGCAGTATTTCAAGCCTTGCCGATGAAATAGCAAAAGAAAAAAATAAAATCATAAACGAATAATACGTCGTATTATTTAACTATTTATTAAGTTTTAAGCAAAGAGAATATTAAACCTAATTTGTTTAATTTAAAACCAAAAAGCATTATTTTGAAAGCGTCAGATTTTTAGCGTTACGTAAATGCA
The DNA here is from genome assembly GCA_946056785.1 of uncultured Clostridia bacterium. Classification (GTDB taxonomy): domain Bacteria; phylum Bacillota; class Clostridia; order Christensenellales; family CAG-917; genus CAG-917. Next base: position 5,163 of record CAMGKS010000073.1, on the reverse strand, counting down.
TTTTAAGACGTTTGTAACGCTTTGCTAACGATGCTAAGTAATTTGACTTTGTTTAATCGGAACTAAGTTCCGATTAAACGGAGCCTTTGGAAGGATAAAAAATGGCTGATGAAAAGTTTACGAAGTTAATATGCAAAGTATGCGGCGGACCGTTGGAGTTTGACGGCGGCGTATACGTTTGTAAAGCGTGCGGAGCTAAATTTCAAGATAACAGCGTAAAGTCTAAAAACGAAATTATGCTTGTTTCCGCATATGAAGATTTGCGAAAAGGTGAATTCGAGGACGCAATCGAAAACTTTTCTCTGATTATTTCACACGATAACGCTTGTCATGAAGCCTATTGGGGAAGAGCTTTGGCAAAGAACGGTATTATTTTCGTTGATGACTTGATTGACGGAAAGAAAATTCCTACTTGTCAGAGAATCAGCGATAAAAGTTTTCTTGCCGACGAAGATTATCTGAAAACTTTGGAGCTTACTTCCGACGCCTTAAAAGAAAGCTATATAGAGCAAGCGGATAAAATTGAAAAAATCAGGCTTGAATGGCTTGACAAAGCCAGCCGTGAGAAGCCTTACGATATATTTATCTGTTATAAAGATTCGGACAGAAATAACGGGGTAGAACGTACCGCTGACAGTTATGAAGCCCAAAATCTTTATACGCATTTAACCGGTCTTGGATATAGAGTTTTTTTCAGTCGGGAAAGTTTGCGTGATAAGGTTTCGGAACAGTATGAACCGTACATATATGCCGCATTGAAATCGGCAAGGGTAATGATAGTTTACGGTCAAAATCCCGATTATTTCTCTTCCACGTGGATGAAGAACGAGTGGACGAGATATGCCAGAATGGTTGCCTCGGGCGATAAGCATTCGGCAAGCCTCATCGTTGTGTATGAAAAGTGCGACCCGTCGCTTCTTCCTTCAGGACTAAGATGCAGACAGTGCCTTGACGGTTCGAAAAAGACTTTTTACGGAGATTTGGAAAGACATATCGAAAAGATTGTCGAGGAAACGACGGCAAGCGAGGGTAGCGGCGTTGAAAAAATAGAAATTGCCAAAAACGTCGTTGCGAAAAAGGCTAAACAGGTTAAAATTGCGGCTGTAAGTCTGAAGAAAATCGATGAGACAGGCGGTTATGATTTAAGCCTTGATGAAAAGAACAAAATCACCGTTGTTGAGCGTTTGATTGAAAACGACTTTTTCGACAAAGCAAAATTAATTTTAGGCGAAATCATTTCAAAAAATCCGAACAATTCTCAAGCTCTGTTATACGGACTTTACATTAAATATCATATAAAATCAAACGAAGAATTCGTTAGATTGAACGGCTTTACAGATTTTAAAACCGCAGAGGACGTTATCGTATATTCGACAAAAGAATCGGCGACAAAGAATCTCGATTTATTTTATTCTTTGGCTGAAAACCTTATCGACAAAAATGAAAGCGACGCATTGAATTTAATCGATAAAATATTGCCGTACAATTACGACAACCGTGACGCTAACGTTGCGTCCCTTCTCAACAGATCTATTGAGAGCGTCAATCCGAGCGTGTTTGAAAAGACAATTTGTGCCGTTGACGCAAAAGACGTCGATGCTCACGTCGATTATCTTTACAGATTTGCTTTATCGGCATTAAATGCAAAACAGTTTTCCGTTGCGAAAATGTATTTTTCAAAAACCCTTAAAATCGACGAGGGAAACGTAAACTGTTTAAGGGGTATAATCAGAACGACGACTTTGTCGGGTATTTCTCCGTCCGAATGCAGATATGGAAAAGAAGTGGCGTCAAAAGGACATTTTGACTTCGCCGAATTTGAGAATTTGCTTAAATACCTTTCTGACGATGAGAGAAAGGCGGAAGTAATAGCAGTTCTTGACGGAATTCTTTGCGAAGAAAGCGTAACGGACAATATGGTGGAAGTTTTTAACCACGTAATCAGATATTACATCGGAGATATGAGCGACCTTGACGAACAATTATCCGCAATGGCCGACCGTTGTATAAAGAGTAAGTTCTTCGATTCCGCTCAGTACTATTTGCGCGTCCGTTTGAATTTAAACGTAAAGACTCCGGGCGTATATTGGAATCTCATAAAAGCCAAAGCAAAGGCATCGTCGGACGAGGAATTAGTTAAATCATCGGTTAAAATTTCCGATACTCCGGAATTTGTCAACTTTTTGGCTGTCGCAAACGATAAACAGATTGAAAGGTGTATGGAAGTAATAAAAAGGCAGGAGGCATATTTAAAACGTAACGAGTTAAACAATAACGTTGCCGCCGATAAATACTCCGACAACCCGTCGGATGCAAAGTCAAACGATGCAAATTCAAAAACTGTTAAATCGGAATTTGTTAAGTTTGCTATGCAAAACGGAACCGTCAAACGGTTTATAGATAAATGGGATGAAATCAGGAACAACAAACTTGCCGCCAAGTCAAAAGACAATATTTTGAAATATTCCACTTTGGCATTTTTGGTGTTTCCTATCTGCTTTATTATATCGTTTATGGTTTTATTGTGCGGTGAGTCTGGATTTTTGCCTAGCCCGTCTCACGGCAGTTACGTTTCGTCAATATTCTTTGGCGTTTTAAGTTGCGTACAGTGTGTGTTCGTTGCTCCAAGAGTTTACGGTAAGATTTATGGAAAACGTCTTTCAATATACGAAGAATTAAATAAAGGGGCGTCGGAGAAAGATTATTATTATAAAAACGGAAAGAAAAAACTTTCTCAAAAATATGAACTCAGAATTCTTTTTTCGGTTGTATTTTTCGTTGTTACGGCAGGGGGATTAATCGCCGGTGCAATTTTTACCGGCGGATACAGGCATTCTAAAAGAAACAATTATCTTTCATACGAACGCTTTGAAACCGAATACGAAGTCGAGTTCGACGAAACCTTGCCCGAAGAAATAGAAATACGCATCGGTGACAAAGATTTCAAATCATAATTTTAAACAATTGAGAAAGCAATTAAAAATTTTGATTGGGCAAGCGCATTAAGCTAAAATTTCCGAGCGGTTGCCCGTTGTATGATAAAAAATTAAGGGAGATGTCAATGAATAATTCAGCAAAAGTCGAAGCATATAAAAGTTTTTACGAAACGGCTAAGGAAATGTATGCTGCCGGTGATATTATGGGAGCGCGTGACGCTTTTTTAAGAGCTGCAGAACTTGCAGATGACATATCGCAAACTGCTACAACAAACGACGTAAAACTTGAATATCACAAAAATGCGGTAAAGATACTTAATTTTGTCAGAACAAATTGTTCGGGCAGAAAACCCGTCAAAATGACTCAGAAACCAAATAGCGAGAATAAGTCGGAAGAGGAAAAGAACGACGACGGCATTGCAGAATTTAAACCTATTGAACCTGACGAGAATAAGATTACGTTTGCGGACGTTGCAGGTCTCGACGACGTAAAAGAACAGATCCGTTTCAAAGTTTTGGCTCCTATGAACAATCCCGAATTGGCAAAAGCTTATAACATTAAACCTGGTGCTAAAATTATGTTGTACGGTCCTCCCGGAACAGGTAAAACTTTTATTGCCCGTGCAATAGCCGGTGAAGTTGACGCAAAATTTTATGCGATAAACTGTCAGGACCTTATTTCCAAATACATGGGCGACAGTTCCAAGCAGCTTGACGCACTTTTTAATACGGCATTGAAAAACGAAAGAGCGATAATTTTCTTTGACGAATTCGATTCGGTTGCATCTAAGCGTAGCGACAGCACAGGCGGCGTCGACGCAGAAATGTCAAGATTTGTTGCGACGTTCCTTACCAAAGTTGACGGATTCAAAAAATCAAAGACAAACAAAATGTTGCTTTTGATTTCCGCTACAAACCGTCCGTGGGCTATCGACAGCGCAATGGTTCGTGGCGGACGTTTCGATACGCAGATCTACGTAGGACTTCCTGATAAAGGTGCTCGTGAGTTTATGGTTAACAAATCTTTAAAAGGTTTGCCTAAAAACGACGACGTCGACCTTGTTAAATTTGCCGAATCACTTGTAGGTTTCGGCGGAGGCGATATTACCGCCATTTGCGAAAAGGTAAAACTCGAAGCATATAAAAGAGCTATACGCTCGTCAAAGATAGAAAACATTACAAACGACGACCTCGAAAAGGCAATGAAAAATACGAGAAACGTTATCACCGATGAAGAATTGGCAAAGTTTGAAGCGTACAGAAACGGTGACGACGTAGCAGAATAGGAGGGATACTATGGGTATGGTTTTCAGATGCGACAGATGTGAAGTTTGCGGAAGCAATGAAATCGACGAAATTGTCGAATACGAAAAAGACGGTAACGTTTTTTACGGTTATCAGTGCCGCAGCTGTCTTGGCGAATTTAATTCGGAGTCAAAATTCAGAGTGTTCAATCTTAAAAATCAAAAAACAGACGGCACTTCCGAGCAGGTTTTGCAAGATAGCGGTGTGGGTGAAAAACCTGCCGTAAAAAAAGAAGAAAACAGCGGAAGCGGCTTGAACGTGTTTGAGTTAAACCGTGATAGCGTGTATTCCATTGTTTCGGTTTTCGGAGACCAACTTCAGGTGGGAAGCGGCTTTATTATTGAAGGCGGTTATATGATTACTAACGCGCACGTAATAGCAAAGCTAAATGATGAAGGAAAAATCGAAACGATTTCTTCGATGATTTTATGTAGAGCTTATAAATCTAACGAAAAATACGAATTGGAATTTGTATACTGCGACCCTAAAAAAGACCTCGCAATTTTAAAATTGGATAGAGAAGGTTTAAAGGCGGTTACCTTTGCAAAAGAACCTGTTCGTACCGGTGAAAGAATTTACGCTATCGGCAATAGTGCCGGAAAAGGTTTGTGCATAATCGACGGATTGGTTTCTAACGATTCAAGAACGGTTAAAGACAACGAATATATCGTTATTACCGCAAATACGCTTCATGGAAATTCGGGCGGACCGCTTTTGAACTCTGACGGTGAGCTTGTCGGCGTTGTCGACGCCATGTCCGGCGAATTGGGGATAAACTATGCAATTCCGTTGGAATCGCTTAAAGAGTTTTTAGAAAAAGTTAAAGAAGAAGTGTTTGAATAAAGTTAAAATTTACGTAAAAATTACTTTCAAAAGATAAAATATAATTAAAATTCGAAGCCCTAAAATATATATATTTTCG
>CAMGKS010000072.1 GCA_946056785.1 uncultured Clostridia bacterium | reverse complement strand
AAATCGGCTTTTTCCGTATCTTCAAGATTTATTCCGATTGACAGCCCTGCCGCCTCGAACATCGAATAATCGTTATTGCCGTCGCCTATTGCTATAAAATCTAAAATATCTTCATTTAAATAATCGGCAAGAAGTTTTAACGAACTTGCTTTGCTGACTCCTTTAGGCGAAAAATCTATGGAATCGAAATGCACGTATTTATCAACGTCTTCGAGATAGTCGGGATTAACTTTCAAAAGCTTTTCAATTTCAATAAATTGCGAGTCGTCGGTAGGAAAAGGCGTAAGGCAAATTTCATTCGGTTGATACCACATATCAGGATAAATCTTATCAATTGCGTCCTTAATTCGTTTTAAATTTTCTTTTGCCTTTATGCTATACTTCTGTACGATTCTTAAAGGAGGCAAGTTGACTCCGAATTGCAAAACCGCCCCGTTTTCGCCGATAATAACGGCGTCGTAAAGTCCTGCCTGCCTTAAAAAACCACAAAGATAATACACCGGCTTTCCTGAACATACGACGATTCTGCCGTCTAACTTTTTTATTTTATCAAGGACTTCTGTCGGAGCCTTTTTACCGACTTCGGCAATCGTCCCATCCAAATCAAACACGTAAGTTTTCATATAATTATTATAACACCTATAACGCAAAATACAATCTATTTGAATTTTAACGTTTGAATTTTAAGAGTAAACGAATTTTAGGTTCTATATTTAAATTTCATATCAATTCGATAACGCTCCCCCTAACGATTTCAGCGAAAAAACTCGGAATTTTTCGGCATTATTCCAAAATAGCGGCAATCGTTTGATTTTAATTCTTTATCGCATGCCGCATTAAATCATATACTTTTTTAAAATTTGTGCAATAAGGAATTTATGCAATAAAGCTTAACGCTTTCCGCTTTTCTTGCAATTTGCATTCTTTACACTTTCCATTTTTCGTTAAGGTGCATATTACTTATAAAAAAAATCAAACCGTTGGTTTGATTTTTTCGTTGGTTTGATTTTTTAGGTATTGAATTTTTAGCGTAGATTTAAAACTTACACAAGTTGTACGCCCTTAAACTATGCTAAAATGCAATTCGTTTTAAACGCTTAGCAGCTTTAAACATCTTAGCAGTTTTAACCGCTTTGCAAAAGTTTTATTTATATCTGTCCCAAACGCTTGCCGGCGGAATAAATTCTTGAAGCAAGCTGTCCTTAGGGACCATGTCAAGCGGTATAGAATGAACGTATTCAAGGCTGTTTCTTATCTGCTTTGCAAAATCTTGATATTTACTTCCCTTTTCAAGCGTATCCAAAACCTCGAGTGCGGGTTTTTTCAAAACGCCCGTTTCATATCCGAAATAAGTGTTAATCGTTGCATTTGCATATCTTGAGAAAGGAATAATATTTATTAATTCGCTCGATACAACGTTATCCCACATTTCAAAAGTGCGGTTTGCGTCGCTTGAACGATAATGGAAATCTCGTACAAGACGTCTTAAAACCCTCGTCTTTTCAAGAGCCTGACTATCCTGATAGGACTCTAAAAAGAGTTTGAACACATATTTCGGCTCAACAAAATCGGATACTATAAGCGGATTCAAAGCGTGCAAACCTTCAACGATGCAAATGTCGCCCTCCCCGAGTTTGATTTCATGATATTCGTCCGTCCTTGCATGTAAATTGAAATCGAAAGTAGGCGTTTGAACGATTTTCCCCTTTACAAGGTCGGAAAAACATTGCTGAATGTACGGCAAATCTAAAGCGTAAATCGACTCAAAATCCGGCTTTCCGTCAGGAGTTTTAGGAGATTTATCGGGTCCCAAGTAAAAATCGTCAAGGGAAATAACGCTTATTCCTCTGCCGCGCTTAATAAGATTTGCGGACAATCTTTTTGACGTTGTAGTTTTGCCGGCACAGCTCGGACCTGCAAGCAAAAGAAGCTTTGTATCCGTTTTACTTATAAGCTCCGCTGCGTTTATAAGCGAATGATTATAATTCACCTCGTCACTGTATATTTTTTCTCTTTGTTCAGCATCTGTCATAGTCGCCTTCCTCAATCCCATCTGTTGGAGATTTCATCAATTTGTTTTGCAAGTTTTTCAAGATAATGATTTGCCTTATCCTGGTTTTTAGCGGCAACGTTTTGCAATCTTTCAAGAGCTTCCAACACTTTATCATATGCTCCCGCCTTACGGGTTGCCACTTTCTTTTCTTTTCTGACCTTCTTGTGACCGTTCAGCAATTTTTCGCCGGTCAATAAGTCGTATACTTCCCCGTAATAAGGGGCGGTAGACTTAAAGCCATAAACGTCATGGACTTTTTCTGCAAACATTTCGCTTACTCTGTCATCGCCGTGCGTAACGAAAACGTGCTGAGGAGCAGATTTAAGATGCGACAAAAAACCTAACAAATCTGTCCTGCCGGCATGAGCGGAAACATTTTGAAGTTTTTTAATCTGTGCCTCGACAGCAATGGTTTCCTGAAACAAAGTCACCTTTCTCGCTCCCGTCAATATCGAATGTCCAAGCGTACCCGGCACCTGGAAACCTACAAACAATATGGTACTGTTCGTTTTCCATAAGTTATGTTTCAAATGGTGTTTGATTCTGCCCGCTTCGCACATTCCGGATGCAGATATTATAATGCACGGACTGACTTCCTCATTAATCATTTTTGAGTCTTCGCTTGTAATGCTGTAATATAAGTCGTTAACGCCGATAGGGTTTATACCGTTAGAAATGAGGGCGTCGGCTTCATCGTTGTAATATTCTTTTCCCATATCTAAGAATATATTCGTCGCATTAATAGCAAGAGGACTGTCAAGGAAAATTTTATATCCGTTATGTCCGGTAACAAGATTGTCTTGTTTGATTTGTCTTAAATAATACAACAACTCCTGAGTTCTGCCGACGGCGAAACAAGGAATAACAACGTTGCCGCCCTTATCGAAAGTATCCTGAATTATTTTGGCAAAGTCCTTAACCGGGTCCAAAACTTCCTCATGGTCACGGTCGCCGTAGGTAGATTCCATAACCACGTAGTCCGCTTCTTCAATCGTCGAATAATGATTTAAAAGAGGTACGCCTGTATTTCCTATATCGCCCGAAAAAACGATTTTTCTTGTTTGATTGCCCTCTTTTGCAGTAATCTCGACGTGTGCGGAACCGAGCAAATGCCCTGCGTCTAAAAATCTTACCGAGATATTTTCGTCGATTTTTTCTGCTTTGTCATAATCGAAACCGACGAAATGTTTCATACATTCTTCAGCGTCCTCAATGGTATAAAGCGGCTCATATGGCTCGTTTTTTGCACGCTGTCCTTTCCTGTTTTTCCATTCCGCTTCGGTTTCCTGTATATGAGCGGCGTCACGAAGCATAATATCGCACAAATTCTTAGTAGCCTTAGTCGTATATATTTTTCCTTCAAAGCCAAGTTTGGTAAGCAACGGCAAAAGACCGCTATGGTCGATATGGGCATGAGTCAAAAATACGCAATAAACATCTGCCGGGGCCATTGCAAACGCCTGTTGTTCAAAAATCTGAGGGCCTTGTTCCATACCGCAGTCGATAAGCACTTTTTTCCCACCGACTTCGAGCATATAACAACTTCCCGTAACCTGATGAGCGGCTCCGAAAAACGAAAGTTTCATAAATTTCTCCTCTTATCTATTTTATAAAATTATAGCAAAAAAAATATTAGGTTTCAATAGTAATTTCCTATTTATTGGAAATTTACGGCACTATATTTTGCCGTTATATTTTAGTCGGCAAACTGAATAAATCGGTTTGTTTAAATTTTCATAGAAAATTTAAATCGACAAACGTTTTCATAACCTTTCATACGCTTAAACTAAAAACACCATTCGTTTTTCGATTTTAAATTTAAAAATATTTTTTATGAAAAATACATTTTAAAATTTTAAAACCTTTCAAAAATAACGCTTTTAAGTTTAAGTTTTATAGGGTTTTTTGCATTTGAAAAATCAAGTCTATTAATTGATGATTTAAAGAATTAAGGCTCAAACAAAGTTTGAGCCTTTTCCCTTAAAGAAGTATACACAGCACTCCGCCTTTACCCTCGTTTATAATTCTGCCAAGCGTTTTTTGCATCTTTTGCCTTGCGTCTATCGGCATAACCGAAAGTTTATGCTGTAATCCGTCGTTTACAAGACTGCTGAGTGACTTCCCGAAAATGTTCGTTTCCCATAAAGCTGCCTTATCCCCTTCGAAATCATTCATAAGACTTTTGACAAGTTCGTCGCTTTGCTGCTCGCTTCCGACAATAGGGCTTACTTCCGTTTCGACGTCCACTTTGATTATATGAAGCGACGGTGCTTTTGCTTTAAGTTTTACGCCGAATTGACCGCCCTGTTTTACGATTTCAGGCTCGTCAAGTTCCATATCGTCAATCAGCGGAGCGACAACGCCATAACCCGTTTCTTCCGCTTCTTTTAAAGCTACATCAAGTTTAGCGGTTTTAGCTCTTGAACGCGACAAAGATTTCAAAAGTCTGAAAACGTCGTAATCAGATGATAAACATTCTCCGCATTCGTCGCTGGCGACTCGGTAGAACAATCCTTCTTTAACCGCCATAGAAATTTCCACTCTTCCCGTACCGGCGTCGAGTTTAATTCCCGAAGGACGGTCAAGATATTCAGCGTCGTCGAAAGCCTCGTCAAAATTTACGTAGTCTTTAAGCTTTGACGCCATTTTTCCTACCTTATCCATAACCCTTATTATTTCTCCGACTATATCGCTTGCTATGTCAAGAGCCTGAATCCATTTAGGCGCAACGGCGTCAATAAGTTTTATCGGGAATTCGAGCAATACGCTTTCCATAATCTCAGACACGTTATCTTCAGTCATGTTCAAGACGTCGACTGCAATAACGGGAGCGTCGTATTTAGCTTGTAAAGCTTCTTTGATCTTTAACGTATCTTCGCTTTGCGGATGGGTACTGTTTAAAACCACGACAAACGGTTTGCCCATTTCGTTGAGTTCTGCCGCTACTCTTTCCTCTGCCGAAATATACTTTTCTCTTTCAAGTTCTCCAATCGAACCGTCGGTTGTCAACAACACGCCGATTGTAGAATGTTCTTTTATGACTTTTTCGGTTCCCAATTCCGCCGCCTTTTCAAAAGGCATTTCGTCATTTGACCACGGAGTCCTTACCATTCTGTCTTTGCCGTCCGATTTATGCCCCACCGCTCCGTCAATCACGTAACCTACGCAATCTATCATACGCATGCTGACGGATAAATCGTTGTTAAACGTAACCTTAACCGCTTCGTTAGGTACGAAACGAGGTTGAGTCGTCATAATAGTTTTTCCGTCGGCAGATTGTGGCAATTCGTCTATCGTTCTTTCTCTTGCATTCGGGTCGGCAATATTATCGATTACAAAACTCTCCATAAACCGCTTTATAAACGTTGATTTTCCCGTTCTTACCGGACCGACAACGCCGACGTAAACGTCGCCGCCCGTACGCTTTGCTATGTCTTCTAAAAGGTTAAATTTATTCATTTTGCCCTCCAACTACGCTAAAATATATTCATCAAACTCAATATTATTCCGGATAAGCAAAAAAAAATTACAATAAAATTCGCAAAAAAATAAACGCCTTTAAAAAGGCGTTTCATCTTTAGTAATTTAAATACATCTTTTGTACTTAAAAAACTTTTTCAGGGGTATCGAATTTAAACAGCACACCGGTCGGTTTATCATTTTTTGTAATAACGCTTGTAAAACAATTTGACGTTACAGTTTAAACCGTGTGCTAAAACTTAATTAAGCAGACGTTGCAAATTTAAGCTTTTTTCTTACGTACTGAGTTTTACGCTATAAATGCAATCTGAGTTTTCTTTTGTACTCTTAACTTTCTTTTGTTTGCTTAAATCAGCTATACTGCCTTTCAGGCAATTTTCTTTTGTACTCCGGACTTTCTTTTGTTCGCCGCAAATCGGCTTATAATGCCTTTCAGGCAATTTTCTTTTGTACTTCGGCTTCTTTTGTTTATAAAACTTCTTACGAGTTTCTTTTGTAAAACATTCTTTTGTAAATAAAAAACGCCTTATCCCTTCGGTTCGATGAGGTCGGGGTCGGCGATACGGTCGAGACGTGCGTAGTCATCGATCCATCCGAAGTTGACATCCTTGACCAATGTGTGCCTGATCACGGTGCGCGTCTTAAGAGAGGGGAGGAGCTCCAGTGTCCTCATTATCCTGTCCCAACCGTCCGAGACCTTGGGTCGACAGACCTTCCTGTAGATCTCCTCGTTC
>CAMGKS010000071.1 GCA_946056785.1 uncultured Clostridia bacterium | reverse complement strand
TATATTTATTAACAAAACCATTTATATATAGTCGTTTTAATATTCGTTCGGATACGTCATTCGCCTTTATATCCCCAATTTACGGGGCAGCCGCTATAATTCCAGTTGACGTCCCACCCGCTTGGCTGCTCTGTCGCTTCGGCATAAATCGTCAGATTGTTACATGCTTCAAACGCATTGCTGTTTATTGTAGTTACACTGACGGGAATCTCTATCCTTTCTAAGCCGTAGCAATAACGGAATGCGTATTTTCCTATTCCCCTTACGCTTTCCCCTATCTTTACCGAAGTTAATAAGGCACAATTCATAAACGCTTCCTCGCCGACGTATTCAACGCCCTTTCCGAATTGTACTTCTTCAAGACCGCTGCATCTTAAAAACGCTCTTGCGGAAATTGTATTTACGCTGTCGGGAATACGAACGCTCGTTAACTTTCTACATTCTAAAAACGCTAAATCATAAATTCCCGTAACGGTATCGGGAATTGTTATAGATTCAAGATTCTCGCAAAGTGCAAACATTCTTGTTCCTATCACCGTTATCCCTTCAGGGAGATTGACGCTCTTCAAACTTGTACAGCCGTCAAACGCATAATTTCCTATTTTAATTGTGGTTTCAGGAATACGTACCGTTTCAAGAGCGGTACAATTTTCAAAAACACGACTGCCTATACCCTTTACGCCGTCGGGAATTTCAAGGCTTGTTAAGTTTTCACAGCCGCTAAATACTCCGCCGGCAATGCTCATCGTGCCGTCTTTTATCTTAAACCTCGTTGCCGATTTATCAATTACGCTTATTAAATGGTTGTTTATATATTTACCGTTTTCATACTCGGCGAATTCTAAAACGTTGCAACCGCTAAAAGCGTTTTGAGCTATATTAGTGACGCTGTCAGGGATAGTTACGCTGCGTAACGATTTACAACTTCCGAATTTATCGACGTACGTTACGCCGTCGGGAATTACTACGCTTGTAACGTCAGTATCTGAAAACACGTTGCTTTCAATGCCCGTCACTCCCTTCGGAATTACTACGTCGGTTGCAGTTCCGGAATACGAGCAGACTTTTCCGTCGGATACTTCTATGCCGTCATAAATGCCGTCCGGCAATACTTCAAATGCGGTACCGCCGTCAACGTTGTTCGTTTGCTCTTCGCCCTTTACGTCTTTATCGCATGCCGTAAAGACCGTAAGGATAAGCGCTAACAACACAATTAAAACTATAACTAAATTTCTCTTCATTTTAGTACCTCCGTTCGCTTAAATTAATCGGTATATCCCCAATTTACGGGGCAGCCGCTATAATTCCAGTTGACGTCCCAACCGCTTGGCTTCTCTGTCGCTTCGGCATAAATCGTCAAGTTGTCGCAACCGATAAACGCATATTCGCCTATCGTCTTAACGCTTATAGGAATAACAACGTTCATTAAATTGCTGCAGCTGTTAAACGCATCCCTGCCTATCGAAACTACGCTGTCGGGAATCGTTATCGACTGCAAACTTGTGCAACCGTTAAACGTATCCCTGCCTATCGCTTCTACTCCGTCAGGAATGTTTACGCTAATTAAAGCGGAACATCTTTCAAATGCATTTTGTCCTATGAATTTTACGGTTGACGGCAATGCTATCGACTCGAGCTTTTCGCAATCTTCAAACGCACATACGCCTATGCCTTTTAACCCGTCAGGGAGACTTACCGTAGTCAATTCGGAAAAATAATCGAACGCACTTCCCGCAACGGTAATTGTCCCCGCTTTCACCGTAAAACTCGTTGCCGAACTGTCGATGGCGTCAATCAGGTGATTGCCTAAATATTTACCGTTTTCATATTCGGTGTAACTCAATTTTTCGCAATCGGAAAAAGCTGTGTCCAATGCCACTACGCTGTCAGGGATAGTTACGCTGACTAATTCGGCACAGTCGCTGAAAGCGTTTTGTCCGATACTTTCAACGCCGTCGAGAATTACAACGCTTGTAAGATTCGGGCAGCTTAAAAACGCACGTGCTTCGATAGCCTTAACACCTTTAGGAATAACGACGCTTGTCAAAGTGCTATTACCATAAAATGCCATATCGCCGATTGAGGTCACCCCCGTAGGAATCGTAAGGTCTGCCGCCGAGCCGGAATAAGAAATGACTCTGCCGCCTTTTACGTTCACGCCGTCATACTTTCCGTCGGCGAGAATTTCAAACTTCGTCTCCGTTTCTTCGCCGCTGCCCGTACCGCCTTCTCCGACGTTTTCGCCGTTATTATCTTTGCTTGTTTCCTCACCGCTTACGCCGCTATTATCAGAATCGTTTGCTTTGTCGCACGCAACAAAAGCTAACAGCGAAACAATCAAAACAACCACTACAAGTAGTAATAAAAAATTTTTTCTCATTTCTCTCCTTTTTTAACGCAAAAAATGATTTATGGAAAAATTCTATCATATGGCCATATTAGTGTCAATATACAATTTAATATCTTTTAATTAAAACCGAACGACTTATCGGTTAAACCGAATTCGCTTTTTTATTTGCTATTCTTTGCATTATCTGCTTTGCGGTTTTCCGTTTCGATTCAGGTTTAATTTTACGACTTACGACAAGAAAAGCATAAGCTTTTTGACGGCTATTTTCCCTCCGGCATCTAAGCGACGTCTACTTTGACGCTTTATTTGCCTTTAAGCTCCGTCAAATTGACTTTTGGTCACAAGTTTTTTAGTTCGACAGCCATAAAGCGATGAAAAATATTTTTACTCGTGCTCGTTTATAACTTTTCGCATGTGTTTAACGTTAAGGTCCATTCTTTACTTTACGCAAAAAAAACGCCCGCAAAGTTTGCAGGCGTTAAGATATCATGTTAAACTTTTTAGTCTTCTGGCACGACAGGCTTGAAATTTTTAGGCATAATCATTATTCCGTCTCTCGGTTTAAGTTTGATTTTTCCCCACTTTTTTTGCGGCACTTCTTTACCGTTTACAAGATATCTGAAATCGACAAGCGACTGCGGGTCAAGCTTGTAAAATTCGCTAAGCTCTTGAATAAGGTCAATGATATTACCGCCGGCTATCCATCTCATATTGTCGCCGTTAAACGTATTCTTTACTTCGTCTACAAAATTTACAGTTAACATAATTTTCCTCCGTCATTTTTTTTAATTATATCATAAAAATCATCGCCGTTCAAGACCGAAATTTTTTATGCTTCAATTTTTTTGTCGAAAGGCAATTTGACGTCGCTTTTGTTTTTAACGGTTCACAATTTTTCGTTTATCTCGTGCAATCGCATTTTTCTCCTTACGCTCCGACACAGATTTTCCATTTAAAATTTGACATAAAAAAGATAGGGAAATATAATGTCTGTATGGACAAAACTATAAACATAACGGCTACAAAGCCGACCACCATAAAGGACCTTATGTCCGAAACGTTTTCTCGCCGCATAAACGCTATGATTTTAAAACACGGCGGAGAAGTGCTTTTAAACGGAAAAAGTTTTTTAGGCAACGTGGATATATGCGCAAATGATAAATTGCAAATACGAATTCCCGAAAGGTCGACGCCCTATCCGATAAAAACAGAATTACCCATAAAAATTATTTATAGAGACGATGATTTCATAGTTCTATACAAACCGACGGGCATTCCTTGCATGCCTACGCATGGTCATTATCACGACAACCTTTTAGCGGGTTTAGCCTATCTTTTCCCCGATGAAACGTGCAGAATAGTAACGCGTCTGGATAAAGATACTTGCGGACTTGTTCTTGTCGCCTTGAACGGCTTTACGCATTATTTACTGTCAAGCGGTGTGGTAAAAAAATACAGAGCCACGCTTAGCGGAATTTTAAATTCCGTTATGGAAGTCGACGCCCCGATTTTAAGCGAGCCTCTTGTGATGAAAAGAAAAATAGACGAAAACGGAAAGCCTTCAAAAACGGTATTCAAGCCGCTTTACTACGTCGACGGAAATACGGTATGCGACGTTACTTTATTAACGGGCAGAACTCATCAGATAAGAATTCATGCCGCTCATATAGGGCATCCTATTGTAGGCGACACGCTTTACGGGAATTATGTCGGAGGCTACAACGGCGGACAGCAACTTGAATGCGTATATCTTAAATTCGTAAATCCTTACACTAAAAAGGTAATGGAATTTTTCACCGACAAATAAAGGTATTACGTTTTTATCCGCTATCTTTTCAAGCGTTTTTTGACAAGCCGTTTTTTTTGCCACCTTTTATTTTTTTTCGGTTTTGAAAAAATTCGATTTTGCGTTTTTGTTTTCACGTTTCGTGTTTTGCAAAAATTCGATTTTCCGCTTTTGTTTTAACGCTTTACTTAGCGTTTTAGTTTTTTTTGCGTTTAACGGATTATCTTTAAAACTCTAACCTTAACGCTTCATTTTAAAACTTAGCTTTCCGCTTAATTTTAACGCTTTGTTTTTAACTTAAATTTTTAGTTCGCTTTAAACTTCGCAATTTAGCTTTATCGCTATTTCTTACGCTTTTTGTTTTTATGCTTTATTTTCCGCTTAAACTTTAATATTTAGCTTCATCGTCATTTATTACGCTTTTTCAAAAGCGTAACGACCATAGCATTAGCTATGGCCGTTACACATTTGTCTATTATTATGAAGGAAAATTTCTAATTATTTAGTGGATTTTCTCATTTCTTTTTGGCTGCTTAACAAATTCTCTGCTTCGTCTTTTGCCGTCAACAAGGCATTGTCGAATTTTGTTTTTGCTTCAGAAAGTTTCGATACGTTTCTTTCCTTAATTTCTTGTATTTCCTTTTTATCTTCTTCCGTCAAGTCAGATTTCATTTTATTAAGGATTTCATTCGCTTTACCTTCGAGCTCGGCAATATAGTCGTCAAGGTTTTCCATAGCTCCCTCTTCGCCTCCAATAACCGCCATTACCTTTGTAGAAGCGGTTTTAAAGTCGTCGAGATAAACCTGAAATTCTGTCGGTAAAAATGCTTTAACCGCACTTAAAGAGGACTCAAGCGTATCGACAAGATTCTGTCCGACGTTTACGGCAGCTTCTATCTCGGTAGAATAGTCGCCGATTTTTACGTCGATACTTGCCTGCACTTCAATTTGTACGCTGTTAAGAATTTCTGCCAATGCGTCGATTTTGCTTTTCAGCTCATCGGAGTATTCCTGATTTTTAAAATATTTGTTAGCATACGCCTCTATGCTTGAAATAGTAATATTTCCGTTTTCGTCTTTAAGCGAATCTACCTTATCGGAGGAAATTCCCAAAGCCGTTATTATTTCGTCGATTTGAGTGTTATTAAGCGGATAGTCGCTGATTTTTTCCACTTGTTTAGCGGTTGCCGACACGACTTTCAATCCTGCGGCAGTACCGGCGTACATTCCGTAAATTCCGCCGTAATATACCGTATTTATATATTCCGGATTGGTTGCGATTTTTGCAATACGCTTTGCGTAAAACTCAACGTATGCCGCAGTCTCCGCCTCTTGCACTGCCTGCTCGTAAACGGCGTTAGCAACTGCAACTGCGTCGTTATATGCCTCTGTCGCATATTTTTCCGCTTTTTTCTGTGCTGTCGATACTATGTCAAGCAATTTCGACGTATCGCAAGTTACGGCAACTTCAAGAGTTATTTCGCCTGTTTCGGAAGCGGCAAGAGCAAGCTTAAAATCTGCTTTGCTTATCGTCGAATCAGGGTTCTCTTTTTTGAAGTTTTCATACTGACGATTAAGAGCAAACGAACCGCTGACGTCGGCTCTAATCGCAAGTTTGTCGGTAGAAGCTGCCTCGACAACTGCGTTTATTTTTGCAAGAAGCTTATCCGAATCTACGTTTGCGCTTACGCTTGTGCCTACAACGCTGTTATTTTCGTCAAGATATCCGTAATCGATCGCAAGTTGAACGACTTGCTCGACTGCGTCTTCGACGTCTTTACCTACAAGACTTGCTTCGCCGTAAATCAAAACTTTGCCGTCCTCATTTGCCCCGTATACGCTTATTACTTTGTTATTGCTGTCAACCGTAAAGTTTATTTCAGGATTGATATCCAAACTGACAAACGATTGAACTTTTGCTTCGTCCGTACTGCCGTTACACGCAACCAATGCTAAAGACGAGCACACTATAATTGCGACTAAAAGCAAAACGGTAATTTTTTGTTTCATAAGCACCTCCGAAATTTTAATCGTTTTTTACGTTGTTTGTATATTAAACATTTTAAATCTGTTTTTTGTTGCAATTTTTTATTTTTTTTTGCATTTGTTTTTATATCTACCGCTTCTGTCCGCTTAGTAAGCTGAAAATAAAGGCAGACTCTAAATACCAAATTTTATACTCATAAACATT
>CAMGKS010000070.1 GCA_946056785.1 uncultured Clostridia bacterium | reverse complement strand
ATCTTGTCAATGAGTTCGGCAAACATCAAATCGGAAATTTCTGTCGGCTCTTTGCCATATTTTTTTACGCTGTAAGCAACCATATCGAGAGCAAGTTTGGCTTTTTCGTCGCCTTGATTTGCTTTTTCGGTAAGATCACGACAATCGCTCGAATATTCGCTTATTCCGAGCATACCGCATTTTTTATTGAGGAATTGAACCACTTCGCCGTCTTTCATATTGAGCTTTTGTCTTATATAATCGACTGCGGCAGGATCAATATTACCCGAACGCGTACCCATAACAAGACCTTCGAGCGGCGTAAAGCCCATGGAAGTATCCTGACACTTTCCGTCCTTTACGGCAGAAATGGAAGAACCGTTTCCCAAATGACAAATAATCATCTTTTTATCTTTGCCGATAATTTTTGCCGTTTCTTCGCTGACGAATTTATGGGAAGTGCCGTGAAAGCCGTATTTTCTGACTTTATACTGTTCGTATACGCTATACGGAATTCCGTACATATATGCCTTAGGAGGCATCGTGCTATGGAAAGTCGTATCGAACACTGCGACCATAGGAACGCCCGGCATAACTTCTATACAGCTTTTTATGCAAGCAATATTTCCCGGCATATGAAGCGGACCGAGTTCGGCGTTTTTTTCGCAGATTTTGATTACTTCATCGTCAATTACAACAGATGAATGAAAATCTTCACCGGAATGAAGTACGCGATGACCTACCGCACTTATTTCGGAAACCGACTTAATAGCTCCGTAAGTAGAATCTAACATAGCTTTTAAAACAAGCTCCATTGCTTCTTTGTGCGTAGGCATATCCTGCTGAATCGTATATTCTCTGCCGTCAGAAGTTTTTTGCGATAAACAGCTGCCGCTGAAAGTAATACGCTCGCAAAGTCCTTTAAGCAAAGCGGTTTCGGTTTCCATATCGATAAGTTGATATTTAAGCGAAGAAGACCCGGCATTTATAACTAAAATTTTCATATTACGCTCCTTGCAAACAAGTGATTGCCGCAACGGCAACTATATCTTCGGCTACGCAGCCTCTGGACAAATCGTTAATTGGCTTTGACAGACCTTGCATAATAGGTCCGATTGCCATGCAACCGCCGAAACGTTGAGCAATTTTATACCCGATATTTCCTGCGTCAAGATTAGGGAAAACAAGTACGTTAGCTTGACCCGCAACAGGACTGCCGCTTGCTTTTTGCTTTGCGACAACGTCGACGATTGCAGCGTCAAGTTGCATTTCGCCGTCAACGCAAATTTCAGGATGCTCGCTTTTTACAATTTGAAGAGCGTTTCTGACTTTATCTATATTTTCATGCTTTGCACTTCCGAGCGTTGAAAAACTGAGCATAGCGATTTTAGGCTCGACTTCAACAATGTTCTTGGCAGAAAGATAAGCTGCCTGAACGATATCGGCAAGTTGGTTTTCGTCCGGATAAGGAATAACCGCACAATCGCTGAAAACGTATGCAGGAGTATCGCTATACTTAAAATCAGATGGCGGAACCATAATAAAGCAGCTGGATACGCTCTTAATGCCCTTAGCCGGCTTAACGACTTGGAAAGCCGCCCTTGACACGTCCGCTGAAGAGAATACGGCACCTCCGACAACACCGTCGACGTCGCCTGTTTTAAGTGCAACTGCGGCATAATACATATTGTTTGTCGTGATAAGTTTTTTTGCGGCTTCAAGCGTCAACCCTTTTTCTTTACGAAGTTCATAAAGAAAGTTTGTATATTCATCGGTTTTATCGGTTGCCGGATTCATAAAATTGACGCCGTCAAATTTGATTTCAGGAAATTTTGACGTGATAGCGGCTTTGTCTCCGATTAAAACAACGTTGCAAATTTTCTTTTCTGTAAGAATTTCGGCGGCTTTGGCGGCTCTATAATCGTCGCCTTCCGCAAGAGCTATTGTTTTGTTAAGTTTTGATGCTCTGGAAAAGAGATTTTCTAAAAAATTGCTCATTGTAACTCCAAAAACTCGGCAATATGATATTGCTTCTTATTTATTTTGCTGTTATAATTATAAAAGCTATTTTTTAAAAAATCAACTGTTGACAACACAATTTTAAAAAGTCGACGACGTAACGAGGTATTATGAAAACTACGGCAATCATTGCGGAGTACAATCCGTTTCATAACGGGCATCTCTATCAATTATCGAAAGCTAAATCTGAAACGAATTGCGACGCTTTGGTTGTCGTTATGAGCGGTTCTTTCACGCAGCGTGGGGATATTTGCATTGCGGATAAATATACCCGTGCAAATTGGGCGATTGCGGCAGGAGCAGATATCGTAATCGAACTGCCCGTTGTTTATTCCCTATCCCCTGCCAACAGATTTGCAATGGGAGCCGTAAAAACGTTATCCGTCTTTGACGACGTTACTCTTTCTTTCGGAAGCGAAAGCGGCGATTTAAGTTCTTTGCAGCTTGCAGTATCAACGCTTAATTATGAAACAAACGAATTCAAGTCGCTGCTCAGCGATTATATGTCGCAAGGCTATTCTTTGGCAAAAGCCAGAACAATGGCTCTCGACAACGAAAACCCTATAGTTTCAGAACTTATCGGAAGTCCTAACAACATTTTAGGCGTAGAATATATAAAAGCGTGTCAACTGCTCAATCTTCCGTTTGAATTTCACACGGTAAAGCGGCGTTATTCACAAGACGGCGGACCGTTTTTATCTTCAACGGAAATCAGAAAAATGCTTCACTTCGGGGAAGATATTAAAAAAGCAGTTCCGCCGTTTGTCGAACTCAGCGACATAGACTCAAAGAAATTTTCCGCAATATGCCTTTACGCCATAAATACAATGACGGCTTCCGAATTGGAAAAAATAGCTAATATCTCAGAAGGCTTTGAAAACAGACTTAAAAAATTGACTTTCAGTTCTATTGAAGAATTATTGGCTCTTACAACAAAACGATATACGAAAAGCACGATAAAACGTATAGTCGCTTCCGCAACGCTTGGAATGACAAAAAAACTCGTAAGTTTGGCTGAAGAAAATTTGCCTTATATAAGAGTGCTTGCCCTTCGCAAAGACAGAAAAGATATTTTAAGCGTTATTTCCAAAAAAGCTCAACCTTTTTTGAAAGCCAGCGATTGTGCGGAGTGCAGCCCATATAAGCCGCTTATAGATATGGACGAAAAAGCACACCGGTTTTTGTCGCTCGTTAGCGGAATGCCCGATAAAGTTTTAAACCAACCTACTTTTTTAAACGAATAGTCAAAATCGCAAACGTTAACTATCGCAAACGGTAACTATCGCAAACAGAAAATTTCTTTTCGCTTAAATTTTGTGTCAATTAAAATTATTTATCGTCAATATGCCGTCGCCTATTCTACGTCTCGATTTAAAACGTCTTTACTGAGTTTAAATCAATATATAAAATTAAAAATATAACGTTACAGCCGTAAATTTTACGGCTTTTATTTTTGTTAAACAAATTTTCGATAACATTTAAAATTTAATTTAACGGCTTTTATGTAAATGAAAAACGGCGTTTTAATTACGTTTAGAGACGTATTAAGTATTATTCTTAAACTTGTTTTTAGCACGAAATTTTATAGATATAATCATCAATTGTATTCCGCCTACTAATTACTTAGCTTTAATTTCACAAGCGTTTTAAATTCATTTTTTTTTAAACTATTAATATAATTTATTATGGCGCAAAATTCACATCGAAGAAAATTTAAAACTCATAAAGCTGCAAAAGCAAAAATTCACGTTTCGGCAGATAAAGTCAAAAATTCTTTTTTAATCGCGCTCGTATCGATTGCGATTGTTATGATAGTCATAAAACCCGAAATTTACATAAACTCAACAAAAAACGGACTTATTATATTTACAGCTTCAGTTTTGCCCGCATTATTTCCTTTTTTCTTTTTTTCTACGGTTCTGACAAAAATCGGTGCCCCTTTAGAACTTGCAAAACTTTTCAATAAACCTTTTAAACGCATGTATAACACGAACGGAATTTCTTCATACGTGTTTTTTATGAGCATAATATGCGGCTATCCGGTCGGAGCAAAACTTATTCACGAATTGCATTCTTCAGGTTTAATCGACGTAAGACAAGCAGAAAAAACAGCGTCGTTTTGTTCTACAAGCGGGCCCCTGTTCATTTTAGGGACGTTGGGAATAACGATATTAAACAATAAGAATTTGTCTTTAATAATTTTAGCGTGCCACTATTTATCGGCTTTCTTAAACGGCTTTATTTACAGAGGGAAAACAAAAATCGACTCCGAATTTATTTCCCTTCCCTTAGATAAAAAGGACGTATTAGCAACTTCAATAAGCAATTCGACGCTTTCTATGCTTAATTTGTGCGGATATATTGTTATATTCAATTTGATAATAGACTTAATATTAAACAGCGGCGTATTGTCCGTATTGCCGCAAACCGTTCCTGCCTCTACTTTTAAAGCTCTGTTATGCGGCATAATAGAAATGACGAGAGGCTGTATTTTGTTAAACGAAGTAGCTATTCCTAACTTTTTAAAATGCGGATTAATTTGTTTTGTCATATCCTTCGGCGGTATAGGAATACTTTTTCAGTCAATGAGTTTTTTGGGAAAATGCGGCATAAAAACAGGAAAAGTATTGTTGCAAAAATTTACTCAAAGTTTGATTTCTTTTATATTGGGTATCATCGCCGCCCTGATACTTAGCGTTTAATCAATAAAGTAACGTACGGCTTTTTCAATTTAAAACAAAATTTATACTAAGTTTTATAAAGCAAAATCTATACTTAGTTTTATAAAACAAAAAATTATTCTAAGTTAAATTTTTTTCATCAATATAAGATATCTGCTCCGCCCCTGATACTTAGCGTTTAATCAATAAAGTAACGTACGGCTTTTTCAATTTAAAACAAAATTTATACTAAGTTTTATAAAGCAAAATTTATAATAAATTTATTTTGTTTCAACAATATCGGATATCCGCAATATAAGGTATACATTTGCCCTAATCTTACCCTTAAATTTGTTTTACGTTAAAAGCTAACGTAACGTGTTTTCGCTTTCAATTTAAGTGGAAATTTAAATAAAGTTTTATTTGAATAACTAAAGCTAAACTACGTCGCAATGCACTTTTCGTTTCAAAAAATTCCTTTTTTGAAAAGGCAACGCATTCCGAAATTTAACCTTAATTTAACGTATATTTTCTCTTTAAATAAACAAAATTTGACAAAATAAGTCATATAGTTATCTTTTCACCATTTTTTCACCATTTTTTCACCATTTTTTCACTTTTTTTGTCATATTGTTTTGACTTTATTAAGGCTCTCTAATTATAATCAAGGCAAATATTCTTTTTTTTTCCCCAAGGAGGACATATGAAACAAACATCTTGGAGCAACGCAGCACTTGTTGCTTATTCTGCAATTCCGCAAATTATCAAAACAATCGATTTCGGCGTAAAGACCAGAATAGAATCAGGATTCGGCTCAAGGCACCTACAAATAGGAATATCAACTGAGGAACTACTAACCGACATAGCAAATCTAAACGACTCAAAACGCAAACTATGCAACCTTAAATACATAATAGATTCAACGCTATCAGCTCTAAAAACAGTCGACTCAAACATACTTACGCTAAGATATTTCAAAAAACTAACGTTTCAACAAATTGCCGACAAAATGGGTGTATGCATAAGAACGGTATTTCGCCGACACATACGAGCAGTTGAAAACTTTTGTAAAACGATGGAAACGTCGGGATACGGAGAAGAATGGATTAAAAACGAATACAAAACCATTCCAATGATTTGTGCGATAAAAAAACGAATGGAAGACAGCGACTATTTAAATTTTTCCAGCATTTAAATTACCAAAGAAAAAACATTTAATCAATCGATAAAATTTTAAAAATTCAATGAAAATACAAAAGTAAAATAATTATAATTCGGTTTTGCTGATAATACGTCAGTCTGTTTTTTTGATGCCGTTTTACGCCTAAAAACGCTCTTTTACCGTTTTTTCACCAATTTTTAACGGTAAAAAACATTTAAACGCTCAATAAATTACGACGCATTTATAAAATTAAACTTTTTTAAACAAGAAGTCTAATTACCAAAACTTAAATTATGAACAAACAGTATAATTTTAATGATGAGAGATTCAAAAAACTATGAAGTTTTTATAGCGACGAGAGATTTTAAATAAACGATATAACTTAATTACCAAAACTTAAATTATGAACAAACAGTATAATTTTAATGATGAGAGATTCAAAAAACTATGAAGTTTTTATAGCGACGAGAGATTTTAAATAAACGATATAACTTAATTACCAAAACTTAAATTATGAACAAACAGTATAATTTTAATGATGAGAGATT
>CAMGKS010000069.1 GCA_946056785.1 uncultured Clostridia bacterium | reverse complement strand
ATGCTTCAACGCTGCTCCAATTTGTCGTAAAACGGTAGACGTTCTCCGTATTGCTTTTTACGTTGCCAATCACCGCATAAACTGCATACTCTCTTTCCTCACCGGCAGTCGGCGTGAATTTCAACGTTTTAGCCGACTGGCTTACGGTATATTCTTCCATGTCGTTTACGCACACCTCGTTTACGTACCAATAAACAGGCAACGTATTGTTTACGCCGTATACAGGCGATACTATACTCGCCTTAAACGTAACTTCCGAGGTAAGGGCGGAAGTCTGTTCTTTATTGCCGCTTGTAAGTTCGACTTTCGTCTGTTTAGGCGCCATTAAAGTTTCGACGACGGAATATTGATATTCGGCAATTTTATAAGTTTCGCCGCCCCCGCTGTCAAACACCTTAACTTTAATCACGCCGTCGCATACCGAAGCGGACGGAGTGAACTTATAAGTCGTTATACCGCTTTCGTCTCTGCCGCCTTTCTTTATGAGCGTTTCTCCGTCATACCATTCGATATATTCCGTACCCGCAGTGTTCGTTTTGTTCCAATCAGCTGATAACGTTATTTCTTTTACGGACGTAACGTGCTGTTTGGAAGCCGTCAAACCGTCGCCGTCGGTAAGCGTAAGATTGTTTACCAAAGCGGCGGTAGTTTTAAACAAAAATTCGTTTTTGGCTTCTTTTCCGTCGCAATACAGCCTTATTGCATAACGCAATCCGGGTTCTGACGGCGTAAAACTTAACACTTTGTCTGTTTGCCCGTCAATCGGCATAAAACCGCCCGCAACGTCGTTTCCTTTATTTAAATCGCCGGCAGCAAAATTTTCGTCGCTAACCAGAACGTACCATTTACACGACGGATTAGGATTTGTTCCTTCTACCGTACTCAAAAACGTCAATGATATTTTTTGACCCGCTTCTACAAAATAATAGTCGTTTTCGCCAGGCAAACTATCCTCCGTTTTAAAAGCACCGTCTACAATCATAAATCCCGAAGGAGCTTCTGTCTTAGGATTGTCTATCGTAAGGTAGTTCGTATCGAACTGGTTAAAATATCCGAAGTATATTTCGTTGGACGTAAACTTAAAACCGGAATATTCAATTTCCGCCCAAACGGTGGCGTAGTATCCGACTTCCTGAACAGGTTTTACGGTCGCTTCTAATTTGTCTGAGAATTCACTTAAAATCTGTTTTTCTTCTTCCTTTCCTTTTAAATACCAAGTTACGATGCTGGTATCCGGAATAACTACGTCGCCATAGTTCAAAGAGAATTTTATATCCTGCGGCTCGTTTGTTACGTATTGAACGGTTTCTCCCTCCGCCGACAAAGAAAGAGTTTCAATAGGAGCATACGTCACGTTGATATAAACGCTTGCTTTCTTTCTGCCGTCAGCCGTCTGAACCGTAATTTTTGCCCTGCCGTCGTCAACCGCTTTAATCAATCCCTTTTGGTCTACGGTAACAACAGTTTTGCCGTCCGACAAAACGTTGTTCGTTTTATCTACGGTTTCGGCTTTATATTGAACGCTTTCCGTATATCCCGACGGTTTTATTGTGACGGATAATTGCAAGGTATCCCCTACAATCATGCTGAGGTTATCCGGGTTGTCAATAACAATCGAACTTATTCTTGTTTCCCAAAGTCCGCATGCCGAAAGCAGCCCTATTAATAAAGCCACCAAAGATATGATTAATAAAAACTTTATGGTCTTTTTCATTGCCGTTTAAAGATATAACTTCGCTCCTTAATTTTTTTTCTGTTTGCGTTAACAACTTAAACTCGTTTTTATTTGCATTAACACCTTAAACTCGTTTTTTAAGTCAGGTTTTAACGTTTATACGTTGCTTTAAATAATCTGCCCCTATAAGCCTTACGCCGTTTTTATCGTTTAATATTTGACAGTCACCCGACGGCTTAAACGTTTAAAAAAACTTGCGCTTTATAAACCGTGCGGTTAAGTTTTACCGGTTGATATTATTAAGTTGGTTAACCGAATCGATGATAAATAACCGATGAGCAACGCTAATAAATAATATGCGGTTTAACCTTAAACGGCGTTTATTAAAGCTTATATCTAAACAGTATTATATTTAACTATATTACTTTATTTTATATCATTTTTTTAAATCGTTGTCAATATTCCTAAGTTGTGTTAAACTGAGCCTATGGAAAAATGTATGTTTGAAATATCAACAAAACTTTCAAACAAGGAAGCACTTGCTCTTCCTCCGCTTTCTTTGGCTTTTATCGGAGACAGCGTACAATCGCTGTACGAGCGGTCGGTCGTCACGATAGGAAGCGACCTGCCTACGGGAAAACTTCATAAAATGGTAACGCAAAAAGTAAAAGCCGTAAGTCAGGCGGATAAAGTAAAAACTCTTATGGAAAAGATGACGCCTGAAGAATCCGACTTGTTCAGACGAGCAAGAAATTGCAAAATCCACACAAGTGCAAAACACGCCGAAATAAGCGAATACAGATACGCAAGCGGTTATGAAGCCGTTTTAGGCTTTCTTTATCTTACCGGTCAAACCGAAAGACTGTTTGAATTTCTGAATTGATAAGCTACTTTCAATTTAAACGCGGTTTAATCTAAAATAACTTTAAAGCGTGCCTATGATTTGACAAAAGTTTAAATTTTAAACCGCTATCAAATTCTGCTGCTATCTTACAAAATGCAACGTTAAAAGCAAACGCTTCTATCAATTCATCGTGCCTGACGTTGCCCGAAAATCGACGCTTACAATAAAGCGCGTCAAAATATCAACAAGTCGTACATTAATAATATAAACTTAAATAAACGACAAAATTATAAATATACTAAATATTAAATCTATAAAATTACAATCCATCGAGGTAAGTATGATAGTTTACGGAAAAAATGCCGTACGGGAAGCCCTTTTAAGCGAAGACCCCGTCGAAAAACTTTTAATAGAAAAAGGCAATTTCGATAAAAGCCTGAACGAACTTATAAAAATCGCAAAAACAAAAAACGTTCTGGTTTCGTTTACCGACAAACGCGCTCTCACCGATAAAGCAGGTACTGCCAATCATCAGGGGGCAGTCCTCATAAAAGGCGAATTCGAATATTGCTCGCTTGAAGATATTTTGAGCTTAGCTTCACAAAAAAACGAAAAGACTCTCATCGTTTTGCTTGACGGTATCACCGACCCGCACAATCTCGGCGCAGTGTTAAGATGCGCGGAGTGTTTCGGAGCTCACGGAATCGTTATTCCGAAACACCGCAGCGCCGTTGTCAACGGCACGGTTATTAAAACTTCCGCAGGTGCAGCCGAACATATTTTGGTGGCAAAAGTGACGAATATAAACGACGCAATAAGAGAATTGAAACAAAAAGGCGTTTGGGTTTATGCGGCTGACTTCGACGGAGAACCGATTTCTAGCACCGATTTAACGGGCAATATCGCAATTGTCATCGGAAGCGAAGGCGACGGAATCAAACGACTGACAAAGGAGCTTTGCGACGGAACAGTCACTATCCCTCAATTCGGCAAAGTCAATTCCTTAAATGCGTCGGTCGCTGCCGGAGTGATTTTATATGAATGCGTAAGACAAAGATGCGGTTCGAAAAAATAAAGGTATGATATGAACGATTACGCTGACCTTAAAGATGAACAACTTCTATCGCTTGTTTTAAATGGCGACGACGAAGCTCAGAACGCTTTTTATAACCGTTATAAACCGCTCGTCATCGTTTTGTCACGCCGTTTTTTTCTGAAAGGCGCAAACTACGAGGATCTTATTCAGGAAGGAATGATCGGATTGTTTAAAGGCGTAAGGTCTTTCGATCCGTCAAAAGGCGACCTGAAATCTTTCCTTATCGGATGCATAAAAAATCAATTGAACGACGCCGTTAAAGCGGCAGGCAGAATAAAACACAGTTTCCTTAACGATTACGTTTCTTTCACCTCTTTGCCCGATGAGGACGCAGAAAACATTCCCGGCAACTTGCTGTCAAACGAACTTAATCCCGAAGAGTTGTTTATATTAAAAGAAAGCAACGTCGATTTTTATCAGGAATTTTCGGGAAAACTCAAACCGGAAGAACTTGAAATCTTAAAACTCTATCTCGAAGGCAACAGCTACTTGGAAATTTCATCGGCGACTAAAACTACAATTAAATACGTCGACAACACTCTGCAAAAAGTAAAAAAGCTGGCTAAAAAAATTTACGAATAAGTCCGCCGGCTATTTTTGATTTCTGAATTTTATTGACAAAAAGCCGTTTCACGACAGTTTTGCGTCCGCCTTTTTTAACCGACGCAAAAAGCGTTCGCTCTTTAATACCATCGTTAATTACGTCGTTAAATCTTTTTTAGTTTAAAATGTTATAAAATCACTCTTTTCGCTTTACTTTTTTTTAAATTTATTAGATAATATTTAAGCCTATCAGTCTGGCGAAAGCCAATCCTTGCCCGCAAGGGCCAAAGACCATAAGGAGGTATGATATGAATAAGTACGAAATTCTCTACATTATTCAAAACGACGTCGACGACGAGGTTAAGAACAAGACTATCGAAAAGTATTCTAATCTCATCGAATCGTTAAACGGCACTGTTGAGTCGATTGACAAATGGGGCACAAAAAAATATGCCTACAAAATCAACTTCAAGAGTGAAGGTTATTACGTTTTGATGAACTTTACCGCAAGCGATACCGTTCCTCAGGAATTGTCAAGACAACTCGGCAATGATGAAAACGTCGTCAGAGAAATGATTATCAGAAAATAATCAAGGAGATACTATGAATAAAGTATTCTTAATCGGAAATTTAACAAAAGACCCGGAGCTTAATCAAACGCCTAACGGAATCAATTATTGCAGATTCACTTTGGCTGTTTCAAGAAACTACTCCAAGGACGGCAAGAGAGATACCGATTTCTTGAATATCGTTGTTTGGCGTACTCAAGCCGAAAACTGCGCAAAATATCTTAAAAAAGGTTCAAAAGCTGCCGTTGTCGGTAGTATCCAAACCAGCAGTTACGACGGCAAAGACGGTTCAAAACGCTACACCACCGATATCGTAGCAGAAGAAATTCAGTTTCTCTCGACAAGAAATGATAACGACAAGGAAGAGTCCTCAGGTTTCGATGATTTGAAACCTATTGCAGACGACAACCTTCCTTTCTAAAAGGAGAATTTATGGAAGAAAAAAATGTTCGCCCTCAAAAAAGGGCTCCTAAAAAAAAGGTTTGCACGTTTTGCGTTGAACATGCCGAAAGCATAGATTATAAAGACGTTGCAAAACTCAGAAAATTTATCACGGAAAAAGGCAAAATTTTGCCACGTCGTATGAGCGGCGTTTGTGCAAAACATCAACGCGAACTTGCAACTGCTATCAAGCGTGCAAGACAAATGGCTTTGCTCCCATACAGAGCTGACTAACAAATTTATAGAGGCTTATGCCTCTATATTTTTTTAAATTAAAGGTGAATTATGCAATTACCGGAAAATTACGATTTATTAGACACAATTGATTTGAAAAACGACCGCAAAAGCAACGGACTTGTTCAGGCAATATCCATCGTGATTTATATCCTTATGTTTTTAGGGGGATATTTTACAAAAAATCTAACGTTCTTTGCTTATTTGCATTATAAGTATATTCTCTTCAATCTGTTGATAGCGGTTTTGGGATCGATTGTCTATATCGTGCTTCATGAACTTACTCACGCCCTTTTTATGAAAATTTTCGCTCCAAAATGCAAGCCTCGCTTCGGCTTTACGGCAGGAATGGCTTTTGCATACTCCGACGAATATTTTAAAAAAATTCCTTACGTCATAATTACGTTAGCTCCGCTTGTCTTATGGACGGCTTTGCTTTTAATTCCGTGTCTTTTGGTTCCCGTAATATATTTCTGGGGAGTATATTTCATTCAGATGTTTAACGTTGCCGGTGCCGCAGGCGATTTATTCGTAACGATTAAATTATTAAGAAAGCCGTCGAACGTTCTCATTTCGGACAGCGGCGTTCAAATGGAAATTTATTCGCCCGACGTAGTTAAAAAGGAAGAAATATTTTTAGACGTAACTTTGAATGCTTCGGAGGCAAACGACGGCAAAAACTTTCCGAAAACAAAAATCGACTCCGCACAATTACCGACGTCGGAAATCGACGATGAAAAAAATAACGGAACAAGCAACAACTCCGATAACGAAAATTTAAGTTAATCGGCGGTTGGTTTTAAACTCACTTTACGTTAACTTATACTTTTGATAGCTAAGGCAACGCTTAAACATAATTTAAGTATAAACTCAATTAAAATAGTTTTTAGTCACCGCTATAAATTGTATTCGATTTAATTTTATTTGTATTTGAGTTAACTTTATTTGCATTCCGGTTATATTAAATTAAATTTCCTGACAAAAAAACCTTAGCTCTTAGTCTAACACTTTTGAAACTAGTGTAATAATTAAAATGTTTTAAAAATTAATCAGACATTT
>CAMGKS010000068.1 GCA_946056785.1 uncultured Clostridia bacterium | reverse complement strand
TATCGTATAAGTACGCTTTTTTTGCTTCGTCGGATTTCATCATCAAAAAGGTTTTAATTTTCTTTTGCCTTTCAAGCACTTCCGAAAGCGGTAAACCTATCGAATATTCGACGCGCTGAACTCCTTTGTCGAAATAGTCGAGATAAAATTTTGCAGGAAGAAAATCACGATATATAGAATAACATTCTCTCATAACCGCTTTTGCCTCTTCCCTTTTGCCGAGATTGTAAAAGCTTTCCGCATACCACATTATCGTCTGCGGATGAAATTTTATCTTGCTTAAAAATTTTTCGCAATAACGGTTAACTTCTTCGTCCATTCCCAGATTTACTAAAAGCGGCAACAGAACGCCTAAGTCGTCGATCGTCTCGTAATCGTCGTTTAACAATTCCTTGGCTTTTGCTTCCGCTTCTTTCTGTCGGTTTTCAAAAAGCAATGCCGTAATCAATAAACATTTTATCGAAAGCTTTTTTCCGCCTTTATCGATTGCTTGCTGAGCGTAATATATGACGGAATCGAAATCGTCTTTTACCATATAGCATATAAGCCTTAAATGGTCGGCACTGTCTTTAAAAGGAACGCCGTCGGAAAATTCTTCGAGCACTTTTAACGCTTCGTCGATTTTCTTTTCCTTTACCAAAGCGTGAGCTTCGTCTATACGTCCGGAATAATACTCTTCGCCTCTCGGATATGCAAGATAAAACTGCTTAGGAGGCGTAAGCTCTTCTATGTCGAAAACTTCTTCTATATCGTCGTAAAACTCGGACGTTATATCTATCATCGAAGCGTATCTCGTAGCTGATTCATAATCTCCCAAAGCCGATGAATTTGCCCCCAAAAGAATGTAGAAACGTTCCTTTTCTTCCTTGCTCTTGACTTTAGGGAGTATTTTGCATATTACGTCGTTGGAAAAATCGAAAGCGTTTAAATCAGAATAAATTGAGGCGAGATAAAAATTCGCCTCAATATTATCCGGATTAAGCTCCAATGCTTTATGAACGTACATCAGACTTTTTTTTACGTCGCCGCTTTCAACGGCATCGTAAGCAAGGTTTAAGCACTGCTCTTCGTTTAAGTTAAAATCGTAAATTTTAGCCATTATTTCTTCTTTTTCTTTTTTGGGTTTACGTAGGTCTGCGGCTTCTTGTTTTGTTTCTTTTCGGCGTTGTCTGTTTTTCCGACGATATCCGCTTTACCGCCTTCCTTTTTCTGATAAGGATTGACTTTCTTTGACGATTCATATTCGTAAAGATAAACGCACTTTAAGTAGCTGCCGTGGCCGAGCCCCGTCCAAAGCATAGCCCAAAGAGGAAAACCGAAAGCCACAAGCACTATGCAAAGTATAATTGCAAAAATGCCGTTTATAAACAACAATGCAAGCGGAACGCAAGAAATAATACCCGTCAACGCATAAGGCACAAACCTATTAACGGAAATGACGAACGAATCTTTTATCAATTGTCCGAAACTCAATTTGTAAGACGGAATGATAGTTATCGCAACCATAGGGAAGACGCACAAAGGCGCTCCGATGACAAACGAGAAAACACAACCGCAATAATCGCCTGCCGTAGCGACGCCCAACTCGATTTTCGTAAGAAGATTTACAAGAGCGGTGCCAATTGCAAGTCCGATGCCCGTGCCCAACATTACGAAAATAACGTATTTCCACCAATTCTTTGCTATGCCGCTGAAAAACGGTTTAGCAACGTATTTGATAGGTTCGTTCCATATAAGTTTTTTAGCGACGTTGAAAAGCCCCGCCATGCCGATTGAAATCAAAAAAATACACGGCAACGCAAAATAGAACACGTAATTGTACGCTTGAAGCCGGCTGGCATAAATTTCGCCCATGTCGGAAATAACGCCCGGATAACCTATTCCGACGTTTCCCATAAAATTTGCACCGCTTAAAGTAAAACGGTCCATAATCGCACCGTATCCGTATGCTACGAATACGAACATTGCCGCAAAGAATATCAAAAAGTACAATCCGGCTTTCAACATAACCTTAACGTTGTCTTTATAAGCCGAATAACCGCCCTTTATACTTTCACGGTATTTAGGAACGTAAGGAACGGTCTTTCCCTCCTGATTTACCATAGTTTCCGGGACAGGGGCTTCACGAAGTTCGTTTCCTACCGTGAATATGTTTTTACATAACAGTTTAGGCTCTTTTTTAGTCTTTTCAGCCTTAAATCCATATTGATTCTTTGCCATTTTTACTCCTACGACAAATTAGTGTTTTCATTTTACTATAAGATAACGTAAATATCAAATAAATAAATTAAACTTTTTTAATAAAATTGACAAAATCTCTTATTAGTAGTAAATTCATATATATATTTAGGAGGATTCAAATGAAATTCAACATTGCAGTCGTAGGGGCCACCGGAATGGTCGGCTCAAAGTTTTTGGAAGTCCTTTCAGAACGCAAACTTCCTGTCGAAAATTATTATCTTTTTGCCTCTAAAAAGAGTGCAGGAAAAGAAATAGAGTTTATGGGCAAAAAACACACCGTAATCGAACTTACGGAAGACAACGTAAAAGCTTTAAAGGGAAAAGTCGATTTTGCTCTTTTTTCCGCCGGCGGCGAAACGTCGAAAAACTTCGCGCCTGTTTTCGTAGAAATCGGCGCAACGGTTGTCGACAATTCAAGCCAATGGAGAATGCAAACGGATATTCCGCTCGTCGTTCCGGAAGTTAACCCGGAAGATATCGAATGGAATAAAGGTATAATCGCAAATCCTAACTGCTCTACAATTCAGGCTATGGTTGCTTTAAAACCTTTGCACGATAAATATAAAATCAAGAGAATCGTTTACAGCACGTATCAAGCTGTTTCGGGAGCGGGCGTTGCAGGATATAACGACCTTAAAAACGGTATCGTTGGCAATCCGCCTACAAAATTCCCTAAGCCTATCGCTTACAATATGCTTCCGCACATCGACGTTTTTATGGAAGACGGATACACGAAAGAAGAATGGAAAATGATTGTCGAAACCAAAAAAATTCTTCACGACGATTCTTTGAAAATCACAGCCACAACTGTCAGAGTTCCTGTATTTTACGGTCACAGCGAATCGATTAATCTCGAATTCGAAAAACCTTGTACCCGTGAAGACGTAATGGCGACGTTGAAAAACGCAAAAGGCATAATTTTAATGGACGACGTTAAAAACGGCGTTTACCCTACTCCGCTCGACGCTGAAAATCACGACGAAGTTTACGTCGGAAGAATCAGAAAAGACGATTCCGTCGAATCGGGCGTAAACCTTTGGGTAGTTGCAGATAACATCAGAAAAGGCGCTGCTACAAATGCCGTCCAGATTGTCGAATTGTTAATCGCAAAGGCATTGAAAAAATAACGTATACTTGCGATACGATTTATCAAACAATATATCTTATCAAAATAAATTTATCAAATCAAATCGGAGGATTTTATGATTTTTAAGGGAAGTGCAACCGCACTGATTACGCCGTTTACAGCGTCAGGCGTAGATTTCGACGCTTACGAAAAGCTTTTAAATTTTCAAATTGAAAACGGCACGGATGCTCTCGTCGTTTTGGGAACGACCGGCGAACCTGCCACCATGTCTGCCAAGGAAAAGGACGAAGTAATAAAACTTGCGGTAAAAACGGTCAAAGGCCGTATCCCGGTCATCGTTGGCTCCGGTTCGAATTCAACTGAACAGGCGGTTGAAAATTCAAAGAATGCAGAAAAACTCGGAGCGGACGCTCTCTTGGTTGTTACGCCTTATTACAATAAAGCGACGCAAAACGGACTTATCGCTCACTATTCCGAAATAGCGAAAAATACCGGTCTCGATATTATTTGCTACAACGTTCCGGGAAGAACGGGAGTCAATATGCTTCCTAAAACTTTCGCAAAACTTTCGGAAGGATGCAAAAACATAGTGGCAATAAAGGAAGCAAGCGGCAATATGGAACAAATCGAAGAAGCCATTCGTCTCACGTCAGGCTCCGCCGCCGTCTATTCGGGCGACGACGGACTTACCGTTCCCGTTATCGCCATGGGCGGACAGGGAATTATTTCCGTTGCCTCAAACGTTATTCCGAATTACGTCAGCAATATGTGCAAATCGGCATTTAGCGGCGATTTCAAAACCGCGGCAAAAATGCAACTTGATATGCTGCCGTTCGTAAAGGCATTGTTTATGGAAGTTAACCCTATTCCCGTCAAAAAAATTGCGGAGATTTTAGGTTTGTGTCAAAAGTACGTAAGACTTCCTTTGACTGAAATGCTTGCGGAAAATGCGGAAGTTTTGAAAGCCGCCTATTACGAATTGATAAACAAATAAAGGAAACAAAATGATTAAACTTGCTATTTGCGGTGCGGGCGGAAGAATCGGCCGCACTATTTATAAAAGTCTTGTCGGAAACAATGATTTTAAAATCGAATTCGGCGTTGATTTTTGCGGAGCAAACGATTTGCCTTTCCCGGTATTCAAAAGTTTTGCCGAAGCTAACGGCACGTGTGACGTAATCATCGATTTTTCGAACGCCTCTACGCTCGAAGATATTTTAAGCTATGCTTTGGCAAAAAGAGCCAGCGTGGTTTTGGCTACCACGGGACACAGCGAAGCTCAGCTCGCCGAAATCGAACAAGCGTCTAAAAAAATCGCTATTTTTAAAGCAAGCAATATGTCGCTCGGCGTAAATCTTTTAAGCAATCTTGCCAAAGAAGCCACGAAATTTTTGGGGGACAGTTTCGACGTTGAAATCGTTGAAACTCATCACAACAAAAAACTTGACTCCCCAAGCGGCACGGCACTCAGCATATATCAGGCGATTAACAGCGTAAGAGAACTTAACCCTGTTTACGGCAGACACGATAAATCATGCCGCCGCACGCCTAATGAAATCGGCATTCATGCCGTCCGTGGCGGTACGGTTGTAGGCAAACACGACGTACACTTTTTCGGCAACGGAGAGGAATTGACCATTTCGCACGAGTCGGAAAGCAAAGAAGTTTTCGTTGCAGGAGCTCTCAGAGCGGCAACTTATATGAGCGATAAGAAAGTCGGGCTTTATGACATGAACAGCATAATAGGCGACTATTACGCCGTTACGACCGTCAGCGGCGAATGCGGCGTAAGTCTCGTTTCCCTTTCGGAAATAAGTCAAACCGAATTTCTCGAACTCTTAAAGCTCATCGCCCAAAACGAAATCAATCTCGATATGATTAGCCAAACGATAAGCTTGGACGGAAAGGTATCCGTTTCGTTCACTCTTTCAAACGAAGACAGCCGTCTCTGTTACGACTTATTGAAATTGCAAGAAATCAAATTCGACACGACTGAAAATTGCAGCAAACTCACAATCGAAGGCGCCGGCATGGAACATAAGAGCGGCGTTGCGGTTGAAGTTCTTAACCTTTTAATGGAAAGCGGCACTAAGATTTATGCTATAACCACAAGCGAAACTAAAATATCCTGTTGCATTGATGCCTCGTCTCTTACCGAAGCAGAATCGCTTTTAAAAGAGCATTTCAAAATATAACCTGCATAGAGCGTTAAAGCGGTTAAATCTGCACTACGACAAAACACAAACAAAAAGCGATAGCGTTCAAAAACGAAGCTATCGCTTTTTTATTCCCAAAAATCTTTCTTTTAAGTTTTAATTCTGTTTCCGTCAGAAAAAATTGTGATGATAATATTAAAAAAATACTAAAATCTGTTATAACTATGTTATAATAAATTGAAAAAACTTTATAAGGAATAAAAAATGAAAACAATTGATATAAGCACGGAACAATTTGCCAAAACCGTACGGAAAATGAGAATTGTATGGGCAATATTTCTTGTTATTGCCCCCATATTTTTAGGGCTCGGACTTCAATCGCTCACGACAAAAAGTCCTATCCTGCCGTTTGAAACGGCAATTGCGTTTACGATCGTCGGAGCATTATCTGCCTTTGCCGTGTTCTTTTTGACCTTCTTCTCTTTTGTCGTGCCTGCAATGATAAAAATGTCTCCAATGATGACGAAACAAGTGCTCGAAGCCAACAAAGATAATATCGCGCTTTTTCAGGCAATAAGAGAAGGAAAAGAACCTTTTCAGCAACCCGACGCAAGCGGACAGAATATGTATTGTAAACGTTGCGGAAAACAAATACCTATCGATTCTACGTACTGCAAGCATTGCGGCGAAAAACAATAACGGTACCGGTAATTAAACTAAATCTGTATTTAGCAAAAATCTCGCTTTAAGCGAGATTTTTAATTGTCTTTTTGCATTTTCGGTTTAAATTTTTAGTTGTAATAAACGCAAAAACGTGTAAACGTTAAAACCTTAATTATGAATTTTTTTAAAGTAATTGGTAAACAGTTGAAAAGCAGTTGAAATCCAAAGCCCCTCTACTTTTTACAACTCCGTTCTCCGCCTAACTCTTCAAGGAACTCTGTCAAGCATAACAATTAGCTTTTTCCTATCTTTTCTTCTATTTTTTCTCCGTCACACTCTTCTTAGCAATTTTATCAAACATAACAATTAGCTTTTTCTACTATCTTT
>CAMGKS010000067.1 GCA_946056785.1 uncultured Clostridia bacterium | reverse complement strand
ATCCGAAATTAAAAATAAGCGGCGTCGAAGTGGTTTTCACGCAACTTCACGCAGGAGCTAAATTCGACAACGACAGTTACAATTTTTCAGGCGGTTTGCACGGCGTCGGAGCGTCGGTCACAAACGCCTTGTCGGAATGGCTTAACGTAGAAGTCAAGCGTAACGGCAGTTTGTACCGCGTCGAATTCTGGTCGCCTGAGATCGACGGGCAAATAAAAAGCGGCATTACAAAGTCGCCGTTGACGGTTGTCGGCGAGGCTTCCGATACGGGTACAACCGTAACATTTAAACCCGATGCCAGAGTTTTCGGAGACGAAAAGTTTAGTTGGAATACGATTTCTACAAGACTTCGTGAAACGGCGTATCTGAATAAAGGCGTAAGACTGATTTTAACTGACAGACGAAAAGACGAAACACGTGAGGAGATTTATCATTTTGAGGGCGGTCTTGCCGATTACGTTACCTATCTTAACGAAGGCAGGGGCGTCGTTTATGAAAAGCCTATATACGTTGAAGCAAAGGCGGAAAAATTTGAGGTAATTGCCGCAGTTCAGCACGGTGACAATTATAACGAAAGCGTTTATTCATACGTCAACAATATTCCGACGGGTGAAGGCGGCACTCACGAAATAGGTTTTAAAGCTGCGTTTACAAAAGTATTTAACGATTATGCAAGAAAGAACGGTCTTTTGAAAGAAAAACAACCAAATTTACTCGGCGAAGATTTCAGAGAAGGTATGGTTGCCGTTATCGCCGTCAGAATGCAGAACGTTCAGTTTGAAGGACAGACTAAAACGAAGCTTGGCAATCCGGAAGTTCGTCAAAAGGTCGAAAATCTCCTTAGCGATTGCTTCGATAAATGGGTAAACGACCCTAATAATAAACTTGCCGCCGACGCAATAGTTGAAAAAGCGATAGGCGCCGCAAAGACAAGGGAAGCGGCAAGAAGAGCAAAGGATATAGCAAGACAGAAGAACAGCCTTAACGGTTCGAATCTTATAGGAAAACTTGCCAGCTGTACCGGTAAAAAATATGAAAGAAACGAACTGTATATCGTTGAGGGCGACAGTGCGGGCGGCAGTGCAAAGCAGGCGCGTGACAGAAGTTTCCAGGCAATTTTACCTCTTCGAGGCAAGCCGCTTAACGTTGAAAAATCAAGTCTTGAAAGAATTCTCGCAAACGAAGAATTGGCGACGATAATAAGCGCATTAGGAACCGGCATAGATGACGAATTCGATATTGAAAATCTTAAATACAACAAAGTCATAATTCTTGCCGACGCCGACCAGGACGGAGCTCACATAAGAGCGTTGCTTTTAACTTTCTTTTTCAGATATATGCGGCCGCTCATTGTCGACGGACACGTTTACG
The DNA here is from genome assembly GCA_946056785.1 of uncultured Clostridia bacterium. GTDB lineage: Bacteria > Bacillota > Clostridia > Christensenellales > CAG-917 > CAG-917. The sequence continues at coordinate 5,329 of CAMGKS010000067.1, read as the reverse complement.
TCGGAATGCCGCCTTTATACAGATTGCAAAAAAACGGCGAGTTTAAATATTGCTATGACGAAAAGGCTCTTGAAGAAGGCCGAAAAGTTATGGGTAAAGGCGCCATACTTCAGCGATTCAAAGGCTTGGGCGAAATGAACCCCGAGCAACTTTGGGATACGACTATGAACCCTCAGACGAGAGCTTTGACAAGAGTTACTCTTGAGGACGCGGTTATGGCAGATAAACGTATTTCTATCTTGATGGGCGACGACGCAAACATAAGAAAAAGATATATTTACGAATACGCTGATTTTAATAAAGCGGATACGTTTGAAGGATAAGGGTTAAAAATGGCAAAAAATAAAGAAAACACAATTACGGAAGATAAATCGGTACTTTACGAAGTGGTTTTTGAAGACGTGATGCATAATTCTATGCTTCCGTATTCCGAATTCGTAATTTTAGACAGAGCGTTGCCGAGAGTCGAAGACGGTTTGAAACCCGTTCAGCGAAGAATTCTTTATTCGATGTATGAAATGGGAATCGGCCCCGACAAACCGTACAGAAAGTCGGCAAGTATTGTCGGCGATTGTATGGGTAAATATCATCCGCACGGCGACAGTTCCATTTACGGTGCTTTGGTTAAGATGGCGCAGGACTTTTTCATGCGACTTAAACTTGTTGATGGACATGGAAACTTCGGTTCAATCGACGGTGACAGTGCGGCTGCAATGCGTTATACCGAAGCAAGAATGAGTCCTGCCGCAATGGAGTTGTTGCGTGATATAGATAAGGACACCGTACGTTTCGACCCAAACTTTGACGACCGTTTGAAAGAGCCGAGCATTTTGCCGGGCAGATTTCCCAATTTGCTTGTTAACGGTGCAAGCGGCATTGCCGTAGGTCTTGCAACGAACATACCGCCGCACAATCTTGCGGAGATTATCGACGCCGTTGTAGCGGTAATAGATAAACCGGGAATAAAACTCAGCGAATTGTTAAAAATCGTAAAGGGACCTGATTTTCCTACCGGCGGCTATATTATTCCCGTCGACAGTTTTGAGGATATTTATAAAACGGGTAAAGGAAAAATCAAAATCCGTTCAAAAGTTCATATCGAAGAAGAAGCAAACGAAAAAAGAAATATCGTTATAACGGAAATTCCTTATCAGGTATCGAAATCAGAGCTTTTGACGAAGATAGCCGATTTAAGAGAAGCAAACAAAGAAATTCTTTCGGGAATAAGCGATATCGTCGACGAATCTGACAAGAATGGCATAAGGGCTGTTATAAAAATGAAAAAAGACACCGACGTCGATAAAGTCGTTGACTTTTTGTTTAAAAAGACCAATCTCGAATGCAATTATACGATAAATATGGTGGCTATCGCAAACGGAAAGCCGGAGCAATTAGGTCTTATAGATTATCTCCATTATTACGTCGCATATCAAAGAGATATAATAAAACGGCGTACGAGTTATGACTTGAAAATCGCAAAAGCGAGAGCCGAAATCGTCAGAGGCTTGCTTATTGCCATTCGCAATATCGATGAAGTTATAAAGATTATTAAACAATCGGCTTCTACGACGGCAGCGAAACTTGCTTTGATAGAACGTTTTAAACTTTCCATGGAGCAGGCAACGGCTATCGTTGAGATGCGTCTTAAAAATCTCACTCATCTCGAAGTCGGTAAGTTAGAACAGGAACTTAAAGAACTTGAAGAAAAAATCGCTTATTTAACCTCTATTCTCGAAAGCAAAAGAAAACAGTTCGAAGTCGTAAAAAGCGAATTGTTGGATATCAAACGCAGAAATAAAAGCGTCAGAAATTCCGTGGTTATGGATAAGGGCAAAAAGATATCCGTTCCTATAGCCGATACTACGACTCCGGGATATAAAGAAGGCGTTTTGGTTTTGACTCCTGACGGCGAAGCCAGATTTATGTCGCTTCGTAGCTTTAGTCTGGGGGCGAGAGATATAAACACTTGCAGTGAAAGCGAACTTGTCAAAAGCGCAATGATGGTAAATAATACCGGAAACGTAATCGCATTTACCAACAAAGGAAACTACGTAAAAATCAATCTTGACGATTTACCTGAAAAGAAATGGAAAGACAGTGCCGTTCCGCTTAAAAGACTTTGCATCGAAGCCGAAGCTGACGAAAAAGTCGTTAAGTTTATGTTTTTTGATAAACTGTGCGTCGGCGAATTGCTTTTCTTTACAAAGAAGGGTATGATTAAACGTAGCGATTTGTCCGAATACGTTTCGCTCACCAAAGACTATATGCAGGCCGTTGTGCTTAACGACGATGAAGTTATAAACGTTGAAATGGTCGAACAAGATAAGCATATACTTGCCGTAACGAAAGAGGGTATGGCGTTGGCTTTCAGACTTGACGACGTACCCGTTCAGGGCAGAAAAGCGGGCGGCGTAAGAGGAGTTAAACTTTCACCTACCGATGAAGTCGTGTTTATGGGACAAGCCGACGATGAAGGAGAGATCGTCATCGTGACGACGGCAGGCTTTGCTAAACGTATTATTTCTTCAACACTTGAAGCGGGAAACAGATACCTTAAAGGCTTTAAGATTGCCGATTTGGCTTCATCGCAGGTTGCGGGCGTAAGTCTGGTAAAAATGCCGTATGACCTTGCTGTCATAACCGACGACGGCGTAAACGTAATTAATACCGAAAAGATAAAAATCGATACGCGAACCACAAAAGGGAAATCGATAGTAAAAAACAAAGTAAAATCAATTTTAGCGCATAAAACGCAATTATAACAGGAGTTACATATGAAATACGGCTTTGACAGTGAACTATATATGCAAAAGCAGAAAGAGCAAATCTTAAAACGCATATCTCAATTCGGAAAACTTTATCTTGAATTCGGCGGCAAACTTTTTGACGATTTACATGCGGCAAGAGTTTTGCCGGGATTCGATAAGGCGGCTAAAATCAAGTTGCTTACAAGTCTTAAAGACGAATCCGAACTTATTATCTGTATCTCGGCAGGAGATATAGAGAGAAATAAAATCAGAGCCGATTACGGAATTACTTACGGAACGGAAGTTGCCAGAATGATTGACAACATTTCAAAACTTGGTATCAGCATAAACAGCGTCGTTATAACGATGTTTGAAAACCAACAAGCGGCAATTTCGTATAAAAACAAGCTGGAAAACAGAGGTATAAAAGTTTATCTTCACAGAAAGACGGAAGGTTATCCGCATGACGTGGATACGATTGTTTCGGATAACGGTTACGGAGCAAATCCGTATATCCCTACAACGAAACCGCTTGTAGTGGTTTCAGCACCGGGCCCGGGAAGCGGAAAACTTGCAACTTGTTTAAGTCAGGTTTATCACGAAAATAAACGTGGCAATAATGCAAGCTACGCAAAATTCGAAACCTTTCCAATTTGGAACATACCGCTTTTGCACCCGGTAAATTTAGCTTATGAGGCGGCAACGGCGGACCTTCAGGATATTAACAAGGTAGACACTTTTCACTATGACGCATACGGAACAATGGCGGTAAATTATAACCGTGATATCGAGGCATTTCCCGTTGTAAAAGCTATTCTCAGTAAGATTTCAAACGATAGCGATATTTACAAATCGCCGACGGATATGGGCGTAAATATGGCAGGCTATTGTATATATGACGACGATGCCGTACAGTTTGCCGCAAAACAAGAAATTATCAGAAGATACCTTAAAGGTTGCTGTGATTTCAAAAACGGACTTGCCGACGAAAAGACGATACACAGACTTGAATTTTTGATGTCAAAACTGTCATTGAAGCCTGAAGACAGAGCGGTTGTGGTTGCCGCTCGAGAAAAAGGCGCAAAGTCGGAAAAGGGGGCTATGGCAATCGAACTTCCCGACGGCAAAATGATAAGAGGAAAAGGCTCTGACAATATGTGCGCCAGTGCTTCGTGCGTTTTCAATGCGGTTAAAGTGCTTGCCGATATTCCTAAGAGCGTTAAACTTATTTCCCCTGAGATAATAGCTCCGATAAACAAACTTAAAAAGAATACTCTTAAAGATAAGGACAAAGCGTTAAATTTGGAAGAGGCGTTGTTGGCGCTTGCAATTTGCGCTACAAGCGACGAAACGGCAAGTAAGGCACTTAGTCAGCTTAAATATCTGGACGGTTGCCAGGCACATTCTACCTACATTTTGAAAGAAGTCGACGAAGAAGCGTTGAGAAAACTCGGAATAAACCTTACAAGCGATCCGAATTTCCTTTCAAACGATTTGGTTCAGTAGAAAACTGATTTCATTATGAAATTTATCAATGCTGAAAATTTGCGTTTTACTTATATTTAATCAAACTAATATTTAAACATACTAAATATCGGTAAAACGTTTTTGCATTTAAGCAGCTATCAAAAGTTTCGGTAAGTTTTACGTTGATAAACGTCTAAACGGCAATAAAATATAAACGGCAATAAAGTACAAACAGCAATAAAATAGAAACAGCAATAAAGTACAAGCAGCAATAAAATAGAAACTGCAAAATAATTATTTAAAAAGCTATTGATATAATGGCTGTAAGTTTGACGCAGCCGTAGTTAAGGAGTAAAAATGCAATCAAGAGAAAACGTACCTGAAAATTTAAAATGGCGGCTTGAAGATATTTTTCCGACAAACGAAGACTGGGAAAAAAGCTTTGAATTTTATAAATCTTCGTATCCAAAAATGACGGAATATAAAGGTAAATTGCACGACGCGGATACGCTTTTAGAGTTTCTTAATTTGCGTGAAAGTCTCGGTCTTGTTTTATCAAAGCTTTACGTTTATGCAAGAATGCGTAAAGACGAGGACACGGCAAACCCTGTATATCAGGCAATGACGGACCGCATAGAAGCGCTTGCGGTGGACTCTGAGTCGGCTACCTCTTTTGTAATGCCTGAATTGGTTAAAATTTCCGACGATGAAATAGACAAATTGGTTTCCGATGACAGATTTAAAAATTTCGACGTGCTTTTGAAAGAAGTAAAACGAAATAAACAGATTGTTTTGTCGGAAGCAGAAGAAAAAATTATTGCCGATATCGGTTCTTTCAGCGACGGAGCAAGACAAATTTTCTCTATGTTCGATAATGCCGATATACGCTTTAAAGACGTCGTATTGCCTGACGGAACGGCAGTTAAAATGTCGCATGGAGTTTATTCTCTTTTATTGCAAAACGAAAATCAGAACGTAAGACGTGACGCATTTAACAGTATGTTTGAAGTTTATAAAAACAATGAAAACACTTTGGCACAGATATATGCGACAAACGTTAAAAAAGATTGGTTTTACGCAAAAACACGAGGTTTTAAATCAAGTCTTTCGTATGC
>CAMGKS010000066.1 GCA_946056785.1 uncultured Clostridia bacterium | reverse complement strand
TACGATTAACGCAAGCGACGATAAAAATTTTTGGTCACATACAGAAAATTTAATACCTGAACGCTTTAAACAATATTACGCTTTATTACCGTCTGAAACGTACGTAAAAATATCGGCAAAGGTAATTCCTATGCCGATAACTAAGTAAAACTGAAATTTCTTAACCGTTTTACGAAAAATTAAATATCGCTTTTATTCAATCTCAAATATTCCTTAAAAGAATCAAAGGTTATAGGAACGGCAATGTAAAAACCTTGAAGCACGTCGCAACCTATGCTTTCCAAAAATTCAACCTGCTGTTTCGTCTCTACGCCCTCCGCCACGACGCTTATACCGAGCTTTTGGGCAAGCATCGCAATACTGCTGATAATAGTTTTACTCGTCTCGCCGCCTGAGGTAGAGAAACTGATAAAACGTCTTGCAATTTTAAGCTCTGAAACGTTAAGTTCGTTTAAAACCGCAAGTGAAGAATTTGCCGTGCCGAAATCGTCTAAAGCCACTCTTATGCCGTTATCTTCGAGCGTTTTTATGGTCTTGGATAAAGTTCTGAAACTTTTACATTCGCCACGTTCCGTAATTTCAATAGTAAACGTAATATTGCTGTTGGCTTCTTTTTTAAGGTTTAATACGGTTTCTACGTAATCGTGACTGACAAACGTAGATACCGCCTGATTGATGCTCAAATTTACTTTTCCGTAATCGGTAAGTTCGTCCGTCATTTTAAACACCTTTTTCAAAACGTATATGTCAAACTCTCTCATGAGAGAATTCGTTTCGAGAAGCGGTATAAAAACGTTTGGCATAACCATTCCGAAAGTAGGACTGTTCCATCTTGTCAATACTTCCCCGCCCAACATATGTTTACGGCAATATTTATAAGGCTGAACGTATAATTCAAATTCATCGTTCACAATCGCCGCAATGAGAATGTCTTTCATATTGGAAGGCATACAATGCTTTCCGTTTACGATATCCGGTTCATCTTCTAAAATCAGCGTACGATTGTCAATGCTGTCGTAAACCGTAAACGCCGCTCCTTTTGTCTTTTTCGATTCATAAAGAGCGTTGTCTGCACATTGATAGAGTTCGTCAAACGTATTTCCGTCTTTCGGTCTCAATGCAATTCCTATACTTATCGAAATCTCTATGCCTTTTTCCACCGTCGCTAAAGTAATGGTTTTAATGATGCGTTTTGCAAGAACTGACACTTCGTTGTCCATTTTTAAACCGGCAAGATATACGCCGAACTCGTCGCCGCCGAAACGTGAAACTACTTTTACGAACGGGCATACGCTTTTCAAACTTTTTAAGGCGTCCGCAACAGCCGTAAGAACTCTGTCGCCCGTCATATGACCGTAATTGTCGTTGATAGCTTTAAAGTTGTCAACGTCAATAAGCATTAAAGCGTCTATCGTATCGTCTTCCACCTTTAATTCCGACACCTTATAAGAAAACGTCTCTCGGTTGTAAAGTTTTGTCATTCCGTCAGTCTGTGCTTTGTCTTTCAAAACTTCCCTTTCAAGATGCCCCGCCGTTACGTCTTCGACTATGCCTATAAAACAATCGGTGGCTTTTGCAGATTCATACAAAAAGTTTGCAGTGATTTTAAAATATTTTTTAAGCCTTTCGCAATAAAACTCATATTCAAAAACACTGTTATCTCCGAGGGCGTCGTAAATTTCTTTCATATTTTCAATATCGTCCGAACTTAAATATTTAAGTTCTTCCAACTTTTCCAAAGAATATTCAACAGCGTCTAATCCCAAAAGATTTTTTGTAACGTCGCTTAAATATATTAAATCGGCTTTTAAATCATATTCGAAAGTATAACGTTTTAAAAGCTCGAAAACAACTTTCGATTTTTGAATTTCCTTATGCTTTTCATGTCTTAAATACGTGATAATAACGGTTATAATGACGACTATCAATACTAAAAAAACGCTTACGCTAATCGTTACCTTACGTGAAAATTGAATATATTGTGTAGAATAGCTTTCTATCTTCGAATCTTCGACAAGCGTAATTAACACCCAATTTCCATTTATCGTTTCATATTCATCGCTTATGCTCCTTTTTGCGGCATAATAATAATTCAAACCGATTTTTACCTTAATTACGTCGTCGACGCTGTCAATAAGAGGAATAATTTCATTATCATTTATGCCCGAGTCGGTGGTAACGACGTTGAATTCGTCTCCGCGCTTATTGATTAAAGCATAATTTGCATAGTTATCGCTCATAAGTTTTATGAGCAATTCGTTGATTTTTGCCGTCACGTATCCAATAAAAACTATGCCGACGACTACCGTGGCACTTCTTATAGGAGCGATTATTACAAAACTTTCTTTGCCCGTGATTGCCGATTGCTGCGTGGAAAATATGCACGTTTCCCCCAAAGACGCTTTTTCAAATTCGCTTAAACCGGATAAATCCAGAATTCTGTTTCCATACGACTGTCCGTCACGAGTATAATTTTCAATGAAACACTCACCGTTTAAATTAGCGATTTCAAGATATTTCAATTCATTGCCACGCTTATAAGATTCGACTACTTTTTTTACCTCGGCAGTCGTTTTGACGTTTGTTGCCGTTTTATACTCATCGGAAATTCCTACTTTTTCATAGACGCTTCCGCTTTCAAACAAATTTCCTCCCGACACGTCATAAATCATATTAGCAAGACTTTCTACGTCAGAAATTAATTTATCAAAATACGATTCTATTGCCATTTCATTGGAAACGCTCAAATTTTCCGCATCGTTAAAAATTCTTTCCTCTTCGGTTTCAGTTATAAAATTACTCAACTTGCTGGGCATAATAATAACCATAGCTATGCTCGCCATAGCAAGAAAAATGGCAACTATATATAAAATTCTTTTATGTTTTTTTCTTACCATAAACCACCTGACTAAAAAACTTTTTCAACCGCAAAGTAATTTCGCCATCTGAATTTTCACATTCATAGTAATCCGATAACGTAAAAATCACAGAGCTTTTAATCATGTATCCGTTATAATTATCTTTTGTATTTAAAATTTAATTGAAATTTTAATCATAGGTAATAAAAAAACAAAAACCAATCAAAACTTCTTACGTATAAAAAAACAAAACAAAAGCACTCTCGGTGCAGGCTGTAAACCTATAAACAATTTAACAAAAAAAAGTTGATTATGCAAGCATAATCAACAAAAAAACCGTAATTTTCGACACTTTTTTCAATTGCGTAAAATTGCCGCATAAATTTTTCCGTGGCGGCTTTAACGTTTTGACGGGAAAAGAAAACTCTTTACAATTCTAAAATTTTTTAATCGTTACAAACCGATTTAATCGACACTAAAAATCAATATAAAGAATAATTGTAAAGACGAGTATAAATTTTGCTTTTTTCTACGTTCACGTAATCAACGACTCTGAATTCGTCGCCGACAAGTTCCATGATAACAAAAAAGTCGCTGTACATAAACCCCATATACGTCTCATATTCGGGACGATGAAAACGGCGATATTGCATTGCAGATTTAAACGACAAATTTATATGTCTTGCTATCTCTTGCACAGCCGTATTGAAATCGATTGGATATTTAAAATAAAATTCGTGCGGATAATATAACAACAGATTCTTTTTAAACTCCAATTTCTGCAAAAAAATCTTTATATCGGTTTCGGCAATAGTCAATGGAGCGTTTGAATTCATAAGCATATTCAATTCCGCAAGACTGTATTTTAAAAGGGCAATATGCAAAACGGTGCAAACGACGTTTTGGTCGCTTTTAGGCGGAGTCATTATAAATTTACCCTGTTTGCCGAAAAGCTCCGTCTGGTCGGACAAAAGGCTCAATGCTCTTAGTCTTGTCTGACTTGCCGTCAATTTAAAATCAAGTCCGTAATCGCCGGCATAACAATCGCATTCGCCGTGAGCCTCGCTGCCAGGACGAACAAACGGTTTAAACCCAACCCGCTCTCTTAAAAACATAGACGAATTGACAAATTCAACCATATATAATTCATAATTACATTCGCTGTCGCCCTTTACGCTTCCTTTTATGAGTACCTGCGACGGCAACAAACGGTAATGCAAGCGTTTATCCATAATTTTATTATACCATTGTGAATATCAAAATTCAATATCGATTTCTCTTATAAAATTGCCGCTTAGCTTTTGCCGCAATTTCAGCTTGTTTACTTTTTGTCATAATTACGTTTTGGCTTAATATTACTTTAAAATATTCCCATTAAACTCTTTTAAATTTTTCTTAGCCTTATGCGTTTAAGCAACCTAAAATTCAATTTAACAACGCATCTTTAATTGACGGCAAATTTCGGCTTTTAATCAACAAATGCAAAACTCGGTAAACTTTTTTCCCTATATTTTAACGACGTCGTTGCGACTTATGCATTTACCCGTTTTTGCGTCCTGAAAAATCATCCAAACTCCCCCGTCCTCGTCTATATCCACGTATTGGGCTACGTCGCTTATCTCGTCAGGCGGCAAAACTTTATCCGTTCCGGGTATGCCGTAACAGACGTAAATCACTTCGTCAAGCTCGTAAATCAGTCCGACTACGTAATATTCGTCCTCACAATCTACCCTGATCCATTTTGAATTCGGAAGTCGTTCGGTCAATCGGCTTTCAATAGGATAACAAACAAACATTTCGTCAAGTTGTGATTTAACCGCCTGATAAAAATTGTTTCCGCTAAACTCTATGCCGCCGAAGAATACGGTAGCCTCTTTCTTGTCATCGGAATTTACGCTTCCCTTATTCGGTTTTTTTTCTTCGCAATCTGTTGTATCCGATTGTTTGTCTTTGCTTAACACTCCGATTTCGCCATTATTATACTCGGCGTGTTCGCCGTCCAAAACTTTGCAATCGGTTTTCGAACAAGCGTCGACGCATTCACGTTCAATGATATCGTTTGTATCCGTTTCTGATAAGCTTTCGTTTCTTTCTTCTGCATTTTCGCTAGCCGTTTCATTACGTTCTGCCGCACGTGCGTTAATTGAGTCAAACGATTCGCCGTTATCTATTAAGTCTCTATTTTCCACGCCGCCGTTTTTGCTGTCTGACGATTTAGATTTTTGTCTATTGTCATAAGACGACAAAAGGCTGTAACACTTATCTTTCTTTCCGTTTGTACCGCTGAACACCTCACCGTCCGTAAGCAATACGGCACTTACGTCGTCGGCTATACTTCCTGAAAATTCGGATATGCCGGAACTTAAATTCAATTCAAATTCCATTCCGCAATCGATAAGCAGAGTTGACGGATATTTTATATTGTCCCCCAAAGTCACTTTTATCGTACCGTTCGACTCGGCAAGTTTTAACACTTCTTTTTTTGAACCATTCTTTAAAATTACAATAACCTTTTGAAACATAAAAACCTCGCATTACAAATTATGCAAGGTTTTAAAAATTATACCGACGTTTGTTTAAACTTAGCAATATATAATAAATATAACCGATTAAACCAAAAAATTCAATTTGCAACCCGATTAAGATTTAGCATTCTTAAACTCGATTTAATCAATTTAATATTTCGTTTATTGATAAATTTCGTGATAGATTTTTAAATATTCTTCAAGACTCAGCGCTTCCCCTCTGACGCTTTCGCTTATTCCGCAAGCCCTTAAAACTTCCGTCGCACGTTCTCTATTAATTCCATAACCCGCCATAAGATTGTTGGTAAGCATTTTACGTCGCATGGCAAAAGAAATACGTATAAGCTTAGACAATTTTTCATAATCGACGCCGACAAGCTTATTTCGTTCTACGTCGATTCTGACCACGGCGCTGTCAACGTTAGGTACGGGAAAAAACATCTTCCTGTTAACGTCACGAGTTATACTTGCACTGCCGTACATTTCCACCGCAAGAGAAATTGCCGCATAGTCTTTGCTTTTACAATCTGCTACAAGTCTGTTGGCTACTTCCTTTTGCACCATAACGGTAATGGAGTCAACTTTCAGTCCGCTCTCCAAAAACCGCATAACCATCGGCGTGGTGACGTAATACGGAAGATTTGCAACTACTTTAAAATTTTCTCCTACAATCGACTCCAACTCGTCGTCTCTCAATTTCAAAACGTCTTTAAACACGACTTCTACGTTATCAAAACCTTTCAGCGAAACGTCAAGAATCGGTATAAGATTTTTATCCAATTCGAATGAATATACTTTTTTTGCTTTTTGGGCAATGGCTCTGGTTAAAGTGCCTGCACCTGTACCTATTTCTACTACGGTATCTATGTCGGACACTTTGGCATCGCAAACTATCGCATTGAGCAGATTTGTGTCGGTTATGAAATTCTGCCCCAAAGCCTTGTTGTATCGATAGTTGTTTGCAATTAAAATATCTTTTACGTTAATTTCGTTCATACGTATATAATGCTTTAAATTTAAAAAAATAGCAAATAATTTAAAAAGATTGGTATATTTTTTTTATTCGGGGACAAATTAATAATGTACCAAAGATAAATCGTCGAGGTACAAAAGATAAAAAGGCAACAGCCTTACGTTAGCAGCATAATCAAGCCTACTAATACAATAAATTCGACGTAAATAATTACGTATAGAATTTAAGCAGGTAAATCTTAACGACTAGTGAATTGTGTTGCTAATACATAAAACAAAATGCGTTTTGAACGATTGTTCCGAACGCATTTTTTATTACCTTAATTATTTTAGATTTTACATTTATCTTTGATTTTATATATATTTTCG